>JAFNFZ010000276.1 GCA_017885485.1 Chloroflexota bacterium | reverse complement strand
GGCCTTCTGAGAGATGAGGAAGGCGATGGTGGTCGGGCCCACGTAGTCGCTGGGTACTACCCTGACTGTTTCCAGCTCGTTCTGCAGCTTCAGGTTGCTTACTGTTCCCGTTATCAACAGCGGTCTGGTGTAGGGCACCATGTCGTACATTGAGCCCAGCAGCAGGTATCTCTTCACCCCCATCCTCTTTAGGATCCGCAGGACGGAGTCAATATAGATCTCGGCCAGCATATGGGGCTCCAGAAGCCGCAGGAATAGGAAGTCGGTGCCGCTTTCCGATCTGCCATAGGTGACGGTGGTGTTGGGGATCCAGACCTCTCGGCGATCATTCTCAAGATACAGGGTGGGGCGATAGCGGGTGAAATCAAAGAAGTTCCCCGGCTTGGCCAGCCTGGCCAGCTCTGTGGCCTTGAAGTGGGCCTCCAGGCCGGACAGGGTCAGGCTGCCCACGTTTCCCACGTCCACCCAGGGCCGGAGGACGGCCAGAGCTTGAAGGTTCTTCAGTTGGGGTACAGGTTCTTTGATTTCGAAAGCACCCAGTCTCATAGATACATCCTAGCACGAAAACAGCACTGGAGACCAACCATCAGCGGTTGAGTAGCGGTGAACTAGGCGGCCCTCAGGGTTCGCAGTATCTCCTTCAAGCCGGGGGACTTTCCGTACATGAGGAGAAACGCCCGGAAGACCTTCGAGGCCATCCACAGTGTGAAGACCACCGCCGCAGCCAGGAGCAGCAGGCTCAGCGCTACTTCCAGGCTCGATATACCGTCCCTGGAGAGCCTCATCATGGCCGCTATCGGGGCAGTCAGGGGAACGAAAGTCAGCACACGGGCAAGCATTCCATCGGGGTCGTTGATGATGAAGTAGTTGAGCCAGAGTGGCACCACCGCCGGCATCACCAGAATGCCGGAAAGGCCCTGCGACTCTCTTGCCGTTGAGCCCAGCGAACCGATCCCGGCAAAAAGGGCGGCGAAGAAAAGGTAACCCAGAATGAAGTAGCCCAACCCCACTGCTATGAAGCCAGGGCTGATTGACAGGTCGCTCAATATCGGGATGTTGACCGAGGCTACTTCGGCGAAGACCTTGATGGCCACCAGCCAGATAGTGATCTGGGCGAGACCGGCGACGCCGAGCCCCAGCACCTTGCCGGCCAGTAGCTGTCTCGATGATACTGACGACAGGATGATCTCAATGACTCTGTTCTCTTTCTCTTCGCTGACGCTCTGGAGGAGAAATCCTGATGTGAGGAAAATGGCGAAGACAAACAGCATCCCGAAGATGACGGGAAGGAAGTACCTGCTGAATTCACTCTCCTCGGTGATCTCACCGCTCTCATCCAGTTGCACTGTGTTGAGATACATGGGCGCCTTCGCTCTTTCGAGGAGTTCGGAGCCGATGTCGTCGGCCAGTAGATTCGAGAGCAGGAAGTCCTGAATGGCCCTCTGGATTGTGCCGGGCACCTCCATCTCACTCTTCTGCGTGAACCTGTGAATGACACCGGTCGACAGGTAGTCCTCTGGAATAACGAAGTATTCATCCACATCGTCTGCCAGGAGGCCCCCCCTGGCTTCTTCGTCGCTGCCATACGAAACGAAGCTGATGGAGCCCTGGGTGATGTACTCTGCGAAAATCCCCACCTGGTCCACGTAACCTACTGTTCTCTGCTCTGGCTCGCTCGGCTTCGTCCAGTGCTGCACACCCTGGTATATTCCATACCCTATCAACAGAAGCAGCGGAATAGACAGGGTCACCAGAATGAAGGTCCTCCGCTTCAGAGTCTGTCTGAGCTCATGTTTCAGTATTGTCAGTGTCTTGCTCATCAGTCTCCCTTGGCCACTCGGATGAAGATTTCGTGCAGCGATGGAGTTGAAACCTCGAATCGGTCAACTGATACCCTGGCTCTCACCAGGGCCTCCAGAATATCACCGGGCGATGTGCTGCCGTCTAGAAACAGCTCCAGGTAACTTCCGTGGGATTTGCTGCCGATGACCCCGGGGAGCCCTTCGGGGATTGGGTCACACTTCAGGAATACGGAGTTGCTCTTGAAGCCTGACTTTATCTCGTCCAGGCTGCCGTAGAGCACTGCCCGGCCCTTGTTGATCATCAGAAACCGGTCGCACAGTTCCTCCACCTGGTTCATCATGTGGGTGCTCAGAATGATTGATTTGCCGTTTCTCTTCAGCTCCAGAATCAGGTTCTTCAGAAGCTCGGTGTTCACCGGGTCGAGTCCGGCGAAGGGTTCATCGAGCACCAGGAGGTCAGGGTCATGAAGTATTGTGGCCAGGAATTGTATTATCTGGCCCATTCCTTTGCTCAGTTCTTCTATCTTTTTGTTCTTGTGCTGATCCATGCCTACCCTTGTGAGTAGCTGGTTGGCTCGTTCCTTCGCCGGGCCTGGTCTCATGTCCTTGAGCTGGGCCAAGTACAACAGGGATTCGGCCACGGTGATCTTTCGGTACAGGCCTCTCTCCTCCGGCAGGTAGCCCAGGCGGTTCTTCACCTGTTCGTTGATCGGCTTGCCCAGCACCCTTATCTCCCCATCGTCCGGCTGAATGATGTCCATGAGCATTCTGAGTGCCGTGGTCTTGCCGGCGCCGTTGGGGCCGACCATGCCGAATATCTCTCCCTGGCCAATGGCGAAAGAAAGGTGATCCACCGCAGCGGTGTCTTTGAACCGCTTGGTTACCTGGGAGCACTCAACCACGTACATCTTGTCCGAAGCCCTTGCCCAGTTAAGAGGCTTCCATCATCCTCTTCAACGATGCCACGGCCGGCGGCAGCACTTCGCCTATGCCTTCGTGGAAACGCAGGTGGGCTCCCCGGTCCAGCGGTGTTTCACCCTGGTTGATGATCGCCAAGCGGGCGCCGGCCTCGAGGGCCGCTCTGGGCATGTCTGCCGCCGGTGTCACCACCAGGCTGGAGCCGACCACCAGGAAGAGGTCGGCCCTCCGGGCGTGCCCGTATGAGTCAGCCAGGTCCTTCTGGGGCAGCGACTGGCCGAAGTTGACCACGCTGGAGGCCATCCGGCCACCGCAGATGGGACAGGGCATCTGGTCACCGAAATTGTCCATCAGAAACTCGCAGTTGCCGCACCGCAGCTTGGTGACGTTGCCGTGCAGTTCTGCTATTAGATCGGGGCGTATACCCGATTTCAGGTGGAGGTTATCTACGTTCTGAGAGATGAGGAAGGCCAGTTTGTCCAGCTTCTGCAGTTCAAGAATGGCCATGTGGCCCGAGTTCGGCTCCGCGGTGGAGAAGTCCCTTGTTTCTGTGGGCAGCCCCTTGGCCTGTCTGGTCCAAATGCCATCCGGACCCCGGAAGTCGGGCAGGCCCGACTCCGTGCTGATGCCGGCGCCGGTGAAGACCACCAGGTGTTTGGCCTCAAACATCCATCTGGCCAGGGTGTCGATGCGCTTGCTCAGGTCCGATACGACCACGTTTTGTGCGGCCTCCCCCGTACTCGCCTCTACTCCTTCTGTCCCCTGGCCGGCTCCCACTCTTCCAGGATGGTGGTCATCCTGGTGCTCTTCTTCTTCCACCGGCTGTCCTCTTTAACGTATTCATCATCGTAGAAGCCCCAGCCCCTTCTTCTGGTGTTTGGCTGCACGATGAAGTAGTCATTCAAGACCCATCTGCCTCTGGCTTTGCCCTCGCCGGTTATCTCGATCTCGGCGTTGTGGCCCATGTGAAAGGTGGTCACAGAGTCTGGGCCGAGGGACTGCTTCAGGAAGTCGACTATGGCCTTCCTCCCTTTGAACTGGAGGCGCGGCCCATAGTCTGCTGTCGCCCCTCTGGCGAAGCACTCGGCCAGCTCACGCCACAGCTTTCTGTCGAGGCAACGCCAGTACTTGCTTTTCAGTCTCTTAATGGACTCGATATCCTCCAGGGTTTGCATTCTGGCTTTGAGATCTGCCTGGCTCATGAGCATACCCTCCCTTCCGTGAGTCGCTGTCTTGCCCGCAAGTTGTCCTCTATGAGTATAGGCATGGCCGGGCTGGCGGGCAAACCCCTTTGACTCTGGTTTGGCCCAGCCGGTTTGCCCGTGCTCTTCGCCGTAAGGTATGCTGTTTCACCGTGAGGAGGCTTGATTATGAAAGAGTTGAACGACTACAGTGGGGAGTTCAATCCCGACCTGACCTATGCCGACTTCTCTAAGGGTCTCCTGTTGGAGGCCCTCAAGACCTATGCCGCGTATATTCGTAAGCTGGACGGCACCTGGTATCTTGCCGCAAAGGAGAAAGCGGGTGATGATATGGCCTTTGTCTGCGACCGGATGGTGTGGGACAGGATGGAGGTTCATGATGTGGAGGTGACCCGCAAGCTGTTCAGAATCGAAAACACCGACGTGGCGGCATTGATCAAGGCCCTGCAGATGAGTCCCTGGACGTGGAATCTGGAGCATCGTCTTGAGCTGAAGAACGCCAACCACGGGATCTGGACGGTGACTCGATGCCCCACGCTCCTGGCCCTGGAGAACGAGGGAGAGGGGAGGGAGCGCCGCATTTGCGGCCAGATCGAGACCGAGCTCATTGCATTGCGGGCTCATACCATAAACCCGCGGATCAGGGTTACCCCCCTGAAACTCCCTCCTCGAACGAGCCGGGATGAAGTCCACTGCCAGTGGGAGTTCAAGTTGGAGGGATAGGCGGCCCGTGTCTTACCGGTGCCGAACGGATGTTCTGACGATTGAGGGCATTTCCCCCGTGCTCGGAATTGCCAATGATTCTCAAACCATGTAGAATCCATAGCCAGTATGATACGCCTGCCCGTCCCCTCGGTGAGGGAGACTCATCACTTCTCTCCACACCTTCCCGCTTCGGTAGCTCCCTTCGTGATGCGCAGCAGGCTCGCGAGGAAGCCATGAATATCGATACTGAAGCAGTCCTGGATTCAGCACTGCTGGTGGTGGTGGGCATGGCGGTGGTCTTCACCGGACTGTTCATCCTCATGGTTTCGGCTATTGTAGTGGTCAGGCTCTCCCAGCGCAACAACAACGGGGCAGGCAGGGAACCGGCCACCGAGGTTTGTCGATCGGATGACCCTGGTGAGCCCGGTGGAGCGACCATAGCTGCTGTGGCCGTTGCCCTGGCATTGTCGATGCAGAGAGACAGACTGGCTCCTTCGGAGGGACTGATGGGAACGGTTCCACCGTCAGGGACCGCTGCTGGCAGCACTTGGGCTGCGGCTGGCAGGGAGCAGCAGATGCGTTCCAGAGGGAAGGTAGGGCACAAATGGGGAAGACGTTCAGAATAACCGTCAACGGCCGACCCTATGCTGTGGAGGTAGGCGATCTCGCCGCTTCTCCCGTTGAGGTCATTGTTGATGGCCAGGTCTTTCTGGTCGAAGTGGAGAAGGCGGCGCCATCATCGACCGCACCGGTTGCGGCTGGTACGAAGGTTTTCGTTCCGACGCCCGCTCCTGCCGTCGCCGCCAGGCCCGTGCCGGACCAGGCCAAGGGTCCGCCGCCCGCGCCTGCGCCTGCCGCTGGCAGCGGCAAGGACATCACCGCTCCCATGCCCGGCGTGGTCCTGGCGGTGAGGGTCAAGGACGGCGACCGGATCCACCGGGGGCAGGAGGTCTGCCTCCTGGAGTCCATGAAGATGGAGCTGAATATCATGGCTTCTGCCGACGGGGTGGTCAAGAAGGTCTGCGTCGCCGTGGGGCAGAGCGTGGTCCACGGCACAGTCCTGGTTGAGCTTGAATAGGGCAGGGGGAATCTACCAAGTTGGAATGGGATAGTCTCAGCAAGCTCTTTGAGGGCTTCACCGAGATAGGCGATGACCCCCGGCTGCTGGCCATGATCGCCATCGGCTGTGTCCTCCTCTATCTGGGCATCAAGCGGAACTTCGAGCCCCTCCTGCTGGTGGGCATCGGCAGTGGCATCATCCTGGCCAACCTCCCCATTGGCGAGATAGTCAAGGTGCCCCAGGGGGAGGAAGTCGGCGGCATTCTGTACTACTTCCACGAGTATCTGCTGCGGACCGAGATCATTCCGCTGCTCATCTTCCTGGGATTGGGGGCCCTGACCGACTTCACTCCGGTGTTGAACTATCCCTACACCCTCCTTCTGGGTGCCGCGGCCCAGCTTGGGGTCTTCGTGGCCCTCACCGGAGCGGTGGCCCTGGGCTTTGCCCTTACGGAGGCCGCATCCATCGGTATCATCGGCGGCGCCGATGGCCCGACCACCATCTACGTGGCCACCAAGATGCAGGAACTGGGAGGCAAGGATATCCTCGGGCCGGTGGCGGTGGCTGCCTATTCCTACATGGCCCTGGTACCGGTGCTCCAGCCCCCGGTGATCAGGCTGCTGACCACCAGGAAGGAGAGGCTGGTCAGGATGGAATACGCCCCTCGGCCTGTTCCTAAGCTGGCAAAGATCCTGCTCCCCATCATCATGGCCATTGTGGTTGGTGTGCTGGTGCCTCATGCAGCGCCCTTGATCGGCATGTTCGCCTTCGGCAACCTGTTGCGCGAGTGCCTGGTGGTGGAGAGGCTGTCAAACGCAGCACAGAATGAGCTGATGAACATCGTCACCATCATCCTGGGGATCACTGTCGGGTCCACCATGACGGCAGAGGTCTTTCTTGATTGGGACGTCATCAAGATATTCGTGCTGGGGGCCTTCGCCTTCGTGGTTGCCACCGCCGGCGGTGTCATGTTGGGCAAGCTGATGTACTGGATCTCGCGAGGGAAGGTCAATCCTATCATCGGTGCCGCTGGAGTCTCTGCCGTGCCTATGGCAGCCCGGGTCTGTCAGAAGGAGGCCCAGAGGGAAGACCCCAGCAATTTCATATTGATGCATGCCATGGGACCGAATGTGGCCGGTGTCATCGGCACGGCCATTGCCGCCGGTGTGTTGATATCCCTGGTGCCGGAGATGATTTAGGCCGCGTGGGAGGAGTGTGTAACAGATGTCAGGTAGATCTCAACTGAAGGGGGCCAAGAAGAGCCGGAGCAAGCACAGCAAGCTGGGCAAGCGTGGCTACAGGCCACAGCTTCACCCCGATGAGCCGTTCATAAAACCGCTGAAGAAGGCCCACGCCAAACACAAGAAGGAAACGGCGGAGACGCCGGCCGAAGCCGAGTCCGCTTCGGTCTGAGCCCGGAGGGGCTGTGTTCCGTCTTGTTGCCCCACGGGTAATGGCCGGTCCCTCGTCTGCCTGGTCTCATGACAGTCTGGGGGTTCAGATCAGTCTTTCAAGTGTGGACTTGAAGTGCACTCCCGCCAGTCTCTCTTCCGGTGACAGCTCCTGCGTCCATCCCTCCAGTTCCAGTCCCTCCAGGAAGTCCCTCACCTGGCGGTATTCAACGTCATTCACCCTGCGATTGATCTCCGGGTATAGACCGGCCTTGAAATAGGGCTGGTACTGGAACATCAGGCTGATGATCGCCTGAGGGATGTTCTCCTCGACCCAGGAAAGCGCCTTCATGGACTCGTCTGCATGACCGGGCAAGACCAGATGTCGGATCACCAGTCCCTCCTTCAGTAACTCACCCTCCCATCTGGTCTTCTTCTGTCGGTACATCTTGCGGAGGCTCCCCTGATTGACCGCAGGGTAGTCCGGGGCGTTGGAGTACCTCTCTGCCACTGACGGCGCGATGTACCTCAGGTCTGCCAGGTAGACATCAACGATGCCGTCCAGGATTTCGATGATCTCCTCCTTCTCATACCCCGATGTGTTGTAGACCAGGGGCACCCTGAGTCCCTTCCGGAAGGCGACTGAGAGAGCCTCCAGGATCGGTGGCAGGAAATGCGTCGGGGTGACCAGGTTGATGTTCTCCGCCCCCTTCTCCTGCAGACTTAACATAATTCTTGCCAGGTCACCGCTGGTTATCCTGTTTCCCTCGAAGGAGTGTGAGCCGCCACCCTTCCCTGGCCCTTTCTCTGGAAGGCCGCCCGCAGCTTCGATGGAAGCCCTGTTCTCGCCAATGCTGTGAGAGAAGCGGTGGTTCTGGCAGTAGACGCATTTCAGATTGCACCCCGAGAAGAAGACAGTGCCGCTGCCTCCTTTCCCGCTGATGCCGGGCTCCTCGCCGTGGTGGAGGAAGGCGGTGTATACGACCAGTTGCCTGCCTGCTCCGCAATAGCCAGTCTGGCCCTCCAACCTGTTCACCTGACAGTCTCTGGGGCAGAGGTCGCATTTCTGCCACCTTTCGTGGAGGAGCGCTGCCTTTTTCGCTGCCAGCCTGGCCTTCTCAGTCGGGTTCATACGGGATTTGCCGCCTTTATGTCCTAGTGGAATGAGCTCTGGCTAAGGCATATTGCCAGTCCTGCCCCGGTACGTCAAGACTCCGGGCTGGTCACCAAGCCACACCGCCTTTCCAAATTGCTTCATTTTGGGCTATACTGGGATGCTTCGGTTCATCGGAGCTGCGCTCAAGTACAACGCTCAATTCTCGGCTGGCGAAAGGGGGACTGTCTTATGCGGAGTTATGGCGCTGACAGCATCCGCAACGTGGTCTTGCTTTCACATTGCGGCGCGGGCAAGACCTCGCTGTCTGAGGCAATGCTGTTCACATGTGGGGCTATCTCTCGATTGGGCCGGGTTGACGAAGGAACGACTACCTCTGACCACGACCCGGATGAGATAAAGCGGAAGATCAGTATCAACCTCTCCCTGCTGCCCTGCGAATGGAAGGATACCAAGGTCAACATCATCGACGTGCCCGGGTATGCCGATTTCCTGGGCGGAGCCATATCGGGTATCAGAGTTGCTGACGGAGCCGTTGTGGTCGTCTGTGCCGCCTCGGGCGTTGAGGTCGGTACCGAGCTGATGTGGAAACAGATTGAAGCCCGGGACCTGCCCCGCCTTATCTTCATCAATAAGATGGATCGGGAGAATGCCGATTTTCATAAGGTGGTGGAGCAGGTCCAGAAGAAGTTCGGCCGCCACTGCGTCCCTGTCCAACTCCCCATAGGGGCGCATACCAGCTTTGAGGGGGTTGTGGATCTGATAGGCATGAAGGCCTACAAGAGAGACAGTCGGGATGAGGCGGAGATTCCAGCGTCAGTGGCCAATGAGGCTCGAACTCTCCATGACAAGATGGTGGAGTCTGTGGTGGAGATGGATGATGACCTCACCAACAGATATCTTGAAGGCCAGAATATCACCGTGGACGACATCCGTCGGGTGCTTGTCCAGGGAGTCAAGGCCGGCAGCATGGTGCCCATCATGGCCGGGTCGGCTCTGCAGAATACGGGCGTCTGGTGTCTCCTGGATGCTGTCTGCCAGTATCTACCGTCGCCTAAGGAAGCGAGACCCGTAGAGGCCGTCAATGCTGCCACCCAGCAATCGGAGACACTTCAGCCCGATGAAGGGACTCCTCTGGCTGCACTGGTGTTCATGACCAGCGCTGACCCATACGTGGGCAAGGTGACCCATTTCCGGATCTACTCCGGTGCTATCAATAGCAACTCCCAGGTATGGAATGCCGCCAGGGGACAGATGGAGCGCATAGGCCAACTCCTGATGTTCAGAGGCAAGACGCAGGAAGCTGTGCCCAGAGTGACCGCCGGGGACATTGGCTCTGTGGGCAAGCTGGCTGTGACGGTCGGCGGCGACACGCTCTCTGTCAAGGAGCGCCCGTTGAAACTGCCAGTGATCGAGTTTCCCGAGCCGGTCTACAGCGTGGCCCTGCATCCCAAGACCAAGACCGATGTGGACAAGCTGGGAACTGTCCTGCCCAGATTAGCGGAAGAGGATCCTACTATCCTGGTGCGTAAGGACGCTGACACCGGCGAGACGGTCCTCCAGGGGATGGGTGATACGCATGTAGAGGTGACTGCGGAACGGATGCAGCGCAAGTTCGGCGTCGGGGTCGAACTGAGGACTCCAAAGGTCCCCTACAAGGAGACTGTCACCTCTCTGGTGAAAGCTGAGTACAAGCACAAGAAGCAGACCGGGGGACATGGTCAGTATGGCCATGTCTTGCTTGAGGTGGAGCCCCTCCCACGGGGCACTGGCTTCGAGTTCGCCGAGAGAGTGGTTGGTGGAGCGGTCCCCAGGAACTACATTCCTGCTGTGGAGAAAGGTGTCCTCGAGGCAAAGCAGGAAGGTGTGCTGGCCCGGTACCCACTGGTTGATGTGAAAGTGACCCTCTATGATGGCAGTGCCCATGCTGTGGACTCCTCCGAGATGTCCTTCAAAATCGCTGCCGCGCAGGCCGTTAGGAAAGCCCTTTCTCAGGGGCACACCGTCCTGCTGGAACCCATAGTGCGCCTCCGGGTCATTGTGCCTGAGGCTTTTACCGGTGATATCATGTCCGATCTGAATACCAAACGGGGACGGGTCATGGGCATGACCCAGGAATATGGCAGTCAGGTCATCGAGGCCCAGGTGCCTCTGGCCGAGGTGCTGAGATACGCCGTTGACCTGAGGGCCATAACTCAGGGACGGGGTGGCTACACCATGGAATTCAGTCGCTACGAAGAGGTGCCTCCCTATCAGACCGAGAAGATAATCGCCGAACGGGCGGCCGAGAAAGAGAAGGCTTAGTCGGCTGGCTTCATCTCCAGAAACGAGAGAAGAGCCATTCGAGAGAATGGCTCTTCTGCTTTGTTCCCGTCTTGCGGAGTCTTGATCTCCCCGGTTTCTCGCCGGGCTATTCCTTGAGCAATTCCTGGACCTTCTTAGTGAATGGCGGAAGTGCCTGCTTCCAGTCTGCCACAATGCCGAACCGGGCTTCCCTGAAAATATTGGCCTCCGGGTCCTTGTTTATGGCCACTATCGTCTTTGATCCGGAGCAACCCGCCATGTGCTGGCTCGATCCGGACAGGGCTATGGCGATGTAGAGCTCCGGTGCCACAATCTTACCGGTAAGCCCCACCTGTATGCTGGTTGGCACCCACCCGTTGTCGATGGCCGGCCTGGTGGCACCTATCGCTCCTTTGAGCAACCTGGCCAGTTCCTCCAGTTGCTTGAAGCCATCGGGGCCGCCCAGTCCTCTCCCCCCTGCGATTACGGCCGGGGCTTCCTCCAGCTTGACTCCTGCTACCTCTTCTTTGACCTTCTGCACAAACTTGGCCCTTATCTTGGAGGCATCGACACCGGCTGTAGTATCAACCACCTCACCCTTCCTGGAGTCATCCCGCGGCAGCGGTGACATAGCCTTGGCCCGCACCGTCGCCATCTGGGGCAGGCTCTCTGTGGTGAAGATGGCCCTGGCATTGCCGCCGTACACAGGGCGTGTTTGAATGAGCTGTTTGCTCTGTGGGTCGATATCCAGTTCTATGCAGTCCATGGAGAGCGCGGTCTTCAGTCTGAAGGCCAACCTGGGAGCCAGGTCGCGTCCCATCGAGGTCTGACCCATGAGTACTATCCGCGGAGCCACCTGACTTACCACGTTTTCCATGGCCATGACATATGCATCGGTCTGGTAGTCCTTGAGCACCGCGTCATCTACTGCGTAGACCTTGTCTGCACCGCAGGCAATGGCCTCGGCTGCCAGTCCCTTGACTCCGCTCCCCAGCAGGACTACTGCCAATCCTTCACCCAGCTTGTCGGCCAGCTTCCTGCCGCCCCCCAGCATCTCTGCGGTGATACCTGCCAGTTTCCCTTCGATAGCTTCTCCACAGACCAGCACACCCTTGTAATCAGCCATCAGTTCCTCCTTAAGACGTTGCTATGATCTCTTAGCATCGGTTCTTGTCATCCCCGGTGTGGTTGTCTCCACTGCGCTGCTTCCCGCAGCCTTCGTCGGCTGGCTTTCATCGATAGATAGCAGCTCATCCAGTATTCTGTCCGCACTCCCCGACCCCGGCGCTTCTGCGGCCTTCAGTCTGGCGTATATGTACTCGATGGTTATTCCGCAACGGGGCATGTCGCCAATCCCTCTGAAGGAGTCTCCTTAGAGTACCTTCGCCTCTCTCAGTCGGAGGGCCAGCTTGACCGCTGCATCGGCGGCGTTCTCACCTTCAACCATCTCGCATTTGCCTTCTTTGACCGGCTGGAATAGCTTGACCAGCTTGGTGCGTCTCCCGCTGGCACCGATCTGCGAAGGATCAACGCCGATATCCTGGGGCTTCCAAACAACAGGCTGTATCTTGGCTGCCTTCATGATACCCTTGAGAGGTGCGTACCGGGGTTCACCAAGCTCGTTGGTCACAGTTATCAGGCACGGCGTCGGTGACTCGATGACCTCAAAGCCATCAGGCACAATCCTCTCCACCCTCACCTTGCCGTCAACACTCTCCACCTTCTTGGCCAGCGTCACACTCGGTATTCCCAGCAACTCGGCGATGCCCAGGCCAACCTGACCTGAGTCCCAGTCAGCAGCCTGTCTTCCGCAGAAGATGATGTCAAAGCTGCCGATCTTCTTAATGGCCATTGATAGAGCATATGCTGTGGACCAACTGTCACTGTTCTCATAGGCTGGATCTTCCAGCAGGATCAGTTGGTCAGCTCCCATGGCCAGGGGTTTCTTGACCACATCCCTCACCAGGTTGTTGCCCAGGCTGACCACGGTTATCTTGCCACCCTTGGCATCCTTAATCTTGAGCGCCGCCTCGACCGCTGTCTCGTCGAATGTGCTGATTACGGGCGGGACTCCCGGTGGCGGGACCACCTTGTTGGTGGCCGTGTCAACCTTGAAACTGGCCGGTGGTGCTTCGGGATCAGGTACTTGCTTAACGCAGACAATTAGCTCCATCAAAAACTTCCTCCTCTAGGTCTTTGCGGTCGTGGACATCCGGATGATCAGCCAACTGAACTTAAATGTATCATTTGTGTCTGCAGTGTGTCAATTTTGGGCCGGCTTCCTCCTTTTTCTAGCGCGGGCGCCGCTTTTCCGCGGGACGCATCCCCTCGGCACGGCAAGCCCCTGCCGCACAACTTGTTGCTCACAGCCCGCTGTGTCATAATTATGGCTTGACCGAACACCGAACCATGTTGTGCAGAGGTATCAGGGGGGCGACTGTAGCCGCCAGCAATACCAGGGAGGACATTCTGGCAGCTACGCGGGAACTGCTCCAGCGGATGATTGAATCCAACCAGGTGGATAGGGAGGCAGTGGCCTGTGTGCTTTTCACCACAACCCCTGATCTTGATGCAGAGTTTCCCGCTCTGGCGGCACGCCAACTGGGATGGACTGAGGAGGCTCTAGTGTGTAGCCAGGAGGTCAATGTCCCTGGCAGCCTATCCAGGTGTGTTCGGATTCTCATGCTGTTCAATACTGACAAGAAGCCGGACGAGATCAAGCACGTGTACATCAGAGGGGCCGAGGTGCTGAGGCAACCACCGGAGGGCAGAAGGGAAAGACCTTGATTATTGTAATGAAGACGGCTTGCCAGGAATCGGATGTCGCGGAGGTGATGCTTCGCCTCGACCGGTCCGGGCTGAAGGGGCACCTTTCCACGGGCGTTGAGCGCACGGTAATTGGGGTGGTGGGGGTGATCTCGGCGGTTCCTGACCTGCGCGAGAGGCTGGAGTTGATGCCCGGCGTGGAGGAGGTCATTCGCATCTCCAGGCCATTCAAACTGTCCAGCCGGGAGTTCAAGCGCGAGGACACGGTGATAAGAGTCGGAGATGTCAGCATCGGCGGAGATCAACTGGTGGTGATGGCCGGGCCCTGTGCTGCCGAGACGCGGGAGCAGGTTATGAGCACAGCGCGGATTGCCAGGGCTGCCGGAGCCAGTATCCTGCGAGGCGGCGCCTTCAAACCCAGTACCTCTCCCTATTCATTCCGGGGTCTGGGTGAGGACGGCTTGAAGATTCTGGCTGAGGCCAGGGAAGAAACGGGTTTGCCTCTGATTACCGAGGTCTTGACGCCTGAGGACGTGGAACTGGTGGTCAGGTATGCCGACATACTCCAGGTGGGCGCCCGCAATATGCAGAACTTCATTCTGCTGGATGAGGTGGGCAGAGCGAATAAGCCTGTTATGCTCAAGAGAGGCATGTCGGCCACTATTGAGGAATGGTTATTGGCGGTGGAGTACATTTTGTCTCAAGGCAACCGCCAGGTGATTCTCTGCGAGAGAGGCATCAGGACGTTCGAAAACTATACACGGAATACTATGGACATCAGTGCCATCCCCATTATCGACAAGCTGTCTCACCTGCCCATCATCGCCGATCCCAGCCATGGCACCGGCAAATGGTACCTGGTTGCCCCTATGGCCCTGGCTGCGGTCGCTGCCGGAGCAGATGGCCTGATGGTTGAAGTCCATCCCAACCCTGATACTGCCCTCAAGGATGGTGCTCAGTCCCTGACCTTCGAGCATTTCCAGGAGCTTATGAAACAGATTGCTCCGGTGGCGGCTGCTGTGGGGCGCACCATGGCTGGCAAGCGGGCTTGAAGCGAGAAGGTCATGCGGGTTGAGGCGGAACTCAGGGAGCACACACCGCAACGTGAGACGGTGCTTACCATCGGTGTTTTCGATGGGGTTCATCTGGGACACCGCAGTCTGCTGGAGTATCTGAAGAGGCAGGCCATGTCGAAGGACTATCTCCCGGGCTTGGTGACATTCCGCAGTCACCCGCTGCATACCATATCACCTGAAAGCCCGATCTCGTACCTGACCAGTCTGGAGGAGAGGATCAGGCTCATCCGGCAACTGGGCATCGAGCTTGTTGTTCCCCTTTCGTTTGATCGCGATCTGGCCCAGATTACGGCCCCTCAGTTCCTGGCGTTGTTGCAGGCACACCTGAAGATGCGGGGTTTGGTGGTCGGCCCCGATTTCGCACTGGGGCAGAACAGGGAAGGGGACGTCTCCGCTCTGAATGCATTGGGGAAGGAAGTGGGTTTCTGGGTGGATGTTGTTCGTCCGGAGGTCATAGACGGAGAGGTGATCAGCAGCACCGTCATCCGAAAGGCTCTGGCTCGCGGTGACATCTCCAAGGTGAACAGGCTACTGGGACGTCATTTTGCCCTGAGCGGGAAGGTCGCTTATGGGCGAGGGCGTGGCAGGCAACTCGGTTTCCCCACTGCCAATCTGGCAGTGAGTTCAGACCAGGCCATTCCTTCCGACGGAGTGTATGCTACGAAGGCCCGACTCAGTGGCAGCGTTTACGGTTCTGTTACCAACATCGGCAAGCGGCCGACGTTTGGGGTGGGGGAGCGCACGGTGGAGGTCTACCTCGTTGGTTACGATGGAGTTGCCTACGAGGAAGAACTCCGCATCGACTTCATAGAGCGACTGCGGCCTGAGAAACGGTTCGACAGCCCCGACGATCTCAAGGCTCAAATGAAGAANNGACGTGGAGAAGGCAATGTCAACGCTGGAGAAGGCGGTAGGATGAGCACTGCCGGATATGACCGCCTCCTGAAGCGTGGTGTTGCCGAGGTCATCGTTGAGGATGAGCTGAGAAGACTTCTGGAGTCAGGCAGGCCGTTGCGGTTGAAGCAGGGGTTTGATCCCAGCCGCCCCGACATCCACCTTGGCCATGTGGTCGGGCTCAGAAAGCTGCGCCAGTTCCAGGAGATGGGGCATCAGGTGATTCTGATCGTTGGGGATTGGACGGCCCAGATCGGGGATCCCAGCGGCGAGTCGGTCACCCGTCCCATGCTGTCTCACGACGAAGTGCGACGCAACGCTGAGACCTACATGAGGCAGTTCTTCAAGGTGGTGGACAAAGACAGGACCCAGGTTCGCTGGCAGAGCGATTGGTTCGGCAAGTTCACTTTGAGCGACGTCATCCGCCTGACCAGCAAGTTCACCGTGGCGCAGTTCCTGGCGCGGGAGGACTTCCGCAAGAGATACGATGCTGGCCGCCCTGTGGCCATTACCGAGCTGCTCTATCCTCTGCTTCAGGCTTATGACTCGGTGGTCATCGAGGCTGATGTGGAGTTTGGGGGCATCGACCAGAAGTTCAACTGCTTGGTGGGCCGGGAGCTGCAGGGCATGATGGGGCAGCGTTCCCAACAGGTGTTTCTGATGCCTCTGCTGGTTGGCACTGATGGCAGCCAGAAGATGAGCAAGAGCCTGGACAATTGTATTGGCGTGGACGAGCCGCCCTACGACATGTATGGCAAGGTGATGTCTATCACTGACGAGCTTATCATGCCATACTTTGATCTGCTGACCGATGTTCCCGATCAGGAATTGAAGGAAATGAAGCAGCAGATTGAGTCTCAATCGGTGAACCCCATGCTGCCCAAGAAACGCCTGGCCCGGGAGATCGTGGCCCAGTTCCACAATGCTGAGGCAGCGAATCAGGCTGAAGGGCGGTTTGAGAAGCTTGTTCAGAAGAAGGTCAGCTTTGGTGTCGACGCAGTTCTGGTTCCATCAATCGAGGTGTTGGATATGGATGGTACTGGATCAAGGTCTCTTCTGGACGTGCTTGTTGAAGCAGGGTTTGCCAAGAGTCGAGGTGAGGCCAGACGATTGATTACTCAGGGTGCAGTGGATGTTGACGGGAGGACGGTCACTGATCCCGATTCGAGAATTGGATCTGACAGTAATCTGAAGGTTGGCAAACGGCGGCTTGGCAAGGTCAAAATAGTCAATACAAAACCCCGTTAGTTGCTGTTATCTCAGAATATGGAGGCATAGATATGCAGTTGCGTATCCCAGGCCCTACCCCCTGTCCTGAAGAAGTTCTTCAGGCCCAGTCCAAACAGATGATCAATCACCGGGGTAAGGAGTTCAGAGAACTGAATCGCAAGGTGACGGAGCAGCTCAAGCGGTGCTTCCAGACCAAAGGGGACGTGCTCATCCTCACCGGATCCGGTACGGCCGGGATGGAGGCTGCTGTGGTTAACACCCTTTCTCCGGGAGACACTGTGCTGGCTGTGAGCATCGGGGCCTTCGGAGACCGGTTCGCCGATATCGCCCAGCGGTATGGCGCTGATGTGAAGAAGCTCTCCTTCGAGTGGGGTCTTCGGGCAGACCCCGACAGGATACGTCAGGCCCTCAGGGAGGCCCCAGCCATCAAAGCGGTGCTGGTCACCCATAACGAGACCTCCACTGGGGTGACCAACGACCTGGCTTCCATCAGCAAAGCGGTGAAGGAATTCGACAAGCTCCTTCTGGTTGATGGTGTCAGCAGTATTGGCTCCATCGATTTGCCAGTGGATGAATGGCAGTGCGATGTGGCTGTCACTGGTTCTCAGAAGGGTTGGATGTGTCCACCGGGACTGGCTATGGTCAGCATGAATCAGAGGGCGTGGCAGGCATACGACAAAGCCAAGATGCCTCGCTTCTATCTGGACCTGGGCAAAGCCAGGAAGTTCCTGGAAGAGAAAGGGGAGACTCCATGGACACCGGCTGTTTCCACGTTCTATGCACTGTCGGTTGCTCTGGACATGGTGGAGCGCGAAACACTGCCCAAGATCTTTGCCCGACACGCCCGGACAGCCAGGGCGGCCAGGGATGGCATCAAATCGCTGGGACTCTCTCTATTCCCTCAGGAAGATTGTGCCTCCAACACTGTGACTGCCATCAACGGCCCCCATGGGGTCGATCTGAAGAAGCTGCTCCAGATACTCCGCGAGGAGCACGGCGTGGTTCTTTCCGGCGGTCAGGGTAAGCTGGACGGGAAGATCTTCCGCATCGGCCACCTGGGATGGGTGACTGAGGCTGATATGGCTGAGGTCACTCTGGCCCTGAAGAAGGCCTTGCCTCATGCTGGGGCCTGATGTGGCTGATAACGTTTGTGCTACAATGTGAACTCGGTGATTCGTTCGTGTTTCCCACGGTCGTGGTCGATCGCGGATTCGTGAAAGGACGAGAGTGAAGGAAGTATGAGAGTCCTTGTTGCCGATCCTCTGGCTGCCGAAGGGCTTGATGTCCTCAGGAAGCAGGTGGAGGTGGATGTCAGGACGAAGATGAAGCCCGAGGAGCTGATTTCCATCATAGGTGACTATGAGGCGATTATCGTACGCAGCGAGACCCGGGTGACCCGGGAGGTTATTGAGGGGGGGAGGAAGCTGCTGGTCATTGCCCGTGCTGGTGTAGGGATCGACAATGTTGATGTCGAAGCGGCGACCCAAAGGGGCATTGTGGTGGTCAACGCTCCCACTGCAAATACCATGGCAGCGGCTGAGCATACGGTAGCCATGATGCTCGCTCTGGCCAGACACATTCCGCAGGCTCACGCCAATCTCAGCGGAGGCGCCTGGATGCGCCAGAATTTCGTCGGTGTGGAACTGCGCAACAAGACCCTGGGCATCATTGGAGTGGGCAACGTGGGCTCAGAGGTGGCCAGGAGGGTGCAGGGCTTTCGCATGAAGGTCATTGCCTATGACCCCTTTGTGTCCCTGGAGTATGCCCGCAACCTGAGGGTGGAACTGGTCTCTTTTGAGAAGGTGCTGGCGGATTCGGACTTCATTACCCTGCACCTTCCTCTGACTTCTCAGTCGAAAAACATCATCGGTGTCAGGGAGTTGTCTCTGGTCAAGCCGACGGTGAGGATCATCAATTGTGCCCGGGGCGGTCTAATCGATGAGCAGGCGCTTTCTCAGGCCATTGATGAAGGACGCGTTGCCGGCGCTGCCTTGGATGTATTTGCACAGGAGCCGCCCACCGATAGCCCTCTGACGAAGAATCCCAAGGTCATTGTTACACCTCATCTGGGTGCTTCCACGGCAGAAGCTCAAACCAGCGTGGCCATAGATGCAGCTGAGCAGGTACTGGCGGTCCTNNTCCAGCCTGGGCAGAATGGTGGCACAACTTGCTGAAGGACAGATGAGCGTCATTGATATCCGCTATGAAGGCGAAATAGCCAAACATGATCTGACTGCGCTGAAGGCGGCCGTCATTGGCGGTCTGCTGGAGGGAATGAGTGAAGAGCGGATCAACGTGGTCAATGCCAACATCATCGCCCAGAAGCGGGGCCTCAGGGTGGCTGAGCACAAGGATACCGAATGTGAAAACTATGCCAGCCTGATGGCCGTGTCTGTTGCCACCAGTGCCGGGACTACTACCGTGGCCGGTACGGTCATGCGTGGCGAGATGCATATATTGCAGGTCAATGACTACTGGCTTGACCTGGTGCCCAAGGGTGGCTACCTGCTCTTCAGTGACCATCGTGACCGCCCGGGGCTCATTGGTGCCGTGGGCACCATCACCGGCAATGCTGACATCAACGTCAGTTCAATGCAATTGAGTCGTCTGAAACCCCGGGGAGAGGCGATGATGGTGCTGGAACTGGACGAGCCTCTGAGAGCGGAACATATGCGGCAGATAATGGCGCTCCCTGATATCAGAACGGCCAAGCTGGTGAAGCTCTAGTTGACTCCCTTGAGGCAACCCCTGTTCGGGCCCCTGGCTAGAATGATCGGCCCACAGATCCCGCCACCGACTTGATCTCCTTCATCAGTCTAGCGAAGTCCGACGGGGTGAGCGATTGAAGGCCGTCAACCAGGGCTTCCTTGGGGTTGGGATGGACCTCCACTAGCAGTCCGTCGGCTCCGGCGGCTATGGCTGCCTTGGCTACTGCCGGCACTAGAGAGTAGTGGCCGGCGGCATGACTTGGGTCAACAATCACCGGTAGATGGCTAAATTTCTTGATCACAGGAATGGAGGATATGTCCAAGGAAAAGCGGACGCTGTCTTCGAATGTCCTGATTCCTCTTTCACACAAGATGACCTGGCTGTTTCCTTCTGCCAGCACGTAGTCGGCCGCTGCCAGCCACTCCGTGACAGTGCACGAGAAGCCTCTTTTCAGGATAACGGGCCGCTTGCTCTTTCCGATCTTAGTCAGCAGAGCGAAGTTCTGCATGTTCCGGGCCCCCACCTGAAGTATATCGGCATACTTGGAGACCAGGCTCACGTCGTGGGGATCCACCACCTCTGTGACTACCGACAGCCCCATCCGCTCTCTGGCTCGCGCCAGCAACTCCAGTCCGGTCTTCTCCATGCCCTGGAAGCTGAAAGGAGAGGTTCTGGGCTTGAAAGCGCCCCCACGCAGGATCTGCGCCCCCGATTGCTTCACTATTCGGGCTGCCTCCATCAGTTGCTGTTCGTTCTCCACAGCACAGGGCCCGGCCATTACCACTATGGCCTTGCCCCCGATTTCGATCCCGTTGACTGAGACCACTGTGTTGTGGGGCTTGAACTCCCGCGAGGCCAGCTTGTACGGTTTCATGATGCGGACCACCTGCTCTACCCCGGGGAGGACTCCAAAAAGATCCGTGGACAACTGCCCTGTGTTGCTTCCCAGGATGGCCACAACCGTCTTATCGGTGCCCAGGTTCAACTGGATTTCCAGATTGAGTGCCTTGGCCCGCTCTATTACTCCGTTGACTTCATCCTGAGTGGCGCCTGTTCTCATCTCCACTATCATGGTGTGTTGTTCTTCTCCTTCATCATTGCCGTATCACGGCGCTTTCTTGTTGCTGAGGCAACTGCAAACGACTCCCGTTTGGTTCCTGACGCTCGTTGATTCATGTATCATAGCACGACTGGTGGGAGCGGCCAAACCAACCGCCGCTGGTTCTGACTTTACGGTTTCCCTGCGCAGGTGCTAAGATCGTTTGATAGAAGAACATCGGCTGCGGACAGGTTGCCTCAGGCGCGCATTAGATGGAAAGGAAGGAAGAGTAAGAATACATGGCTGATACCAAGTTGGCTAATCCCGGTGCCCTCGGCCTTGGTGGCTTCGCCCTGACCACCTTCTTACTCAGCGTTGTTAATACTGGATTGATCGACGGTGACAACGTAGGCATGGTGTTGCCCGTGGCGCTCTTCTATGGTGGCTTGGCACAGTTCTGTGCCGGCATGTGGGAAATCAAGCGCGGGGACATCTTTGGGGCTACTTGTTTTTCCTCCTATGGTATGTTCTGGATCGCCGTGGCCACCACGATCCTGCTTGAGAAGGGTGGAGTGATAGCTGATGTGCCAAGGGAGGGCTTGGGTGTCCTCTTCATCGGCTGGGGCTTCTTCACGCTGTACGCCACCGTTGCCTCGTTCAAGGTAGCCAGGGCGGTGACGGCGGTCTTCGTGCCGCTTACTATCGTCTTCTTTCTCCTGGCCATCGGCGAGTGGAGTTCTGCTGTCCATAAAGTCGCTGGTTACGGTGGGATACTGGTTGCTGCGATTGCCTGGTATTGCTCGGCAGCCATACTGATCAACAACGTCTCGGGGAAAGAGGTGCTGCCGATGGGCCACGCCGCGCCTGCTGTGTGAGCCACCAGTCACGGAATGCGCGGGAGTGGGCAACTGTTGTCGTTGACTGAACAATCTCACCGGTTGTTGCGTGCGTGCCACTGCTGGAAAGGCCGCCCACACCCACGGAGGCAGGCTCTCCGTCAGGATCTTCTCGAGACATAGAGGCTGAGGGCCTTCTGAGGACAGACCTCGATGCACCTCGGCTGGCTGTGGTTGAGGCAAAGATCGCACATGATCACTGACTTGGTGCTGTTGTCAAGGGTGATAGCCCCGAATGGACACGCTTCGATGCACCAGCCGCACCCGGCACAGCGTGCCTTATCCAGTTTCAGCGTGTGGGTTGACTCCTCCATGCTGAGAGCATCTCTGGGGCAGGCCTTGACGCAGGGATTGTTCCTGCAGAACTGGCAGGCAGCGGCAGCCGCTGAAGAAGGTGTTGGCTGAATGACGTGTATTCTGGACTCTTCGAGGCTGAATCTGCCCTCCTTGGTGGCTGAGCAGATGAACTCACATATCATGCAGCCGGTGCACTTATCTCTGTCGCATTGCACGTAGCGACGCTCCATGCTAGCCCTCCTTCACCATATCCGGCAGGTCATTCATCCCGAGTGCCTTGAGTTGCTTCAACGGGATGCGACCCTCGGGAGTCCAACCCCGGGCCTCGTAGTAGTCGTCTAGAATAGCATGTAGCTTGTCGCCAGACAGAATGTTACTCCTGCCCTCTCCCGAGCGGGCGGCGGCTTCCAACAGGCGGGGCGGCAGCCCATCGTCGGTGCGCCTCCATCCCTCGCGGATGTTGAACG
>JAFNFZ010000275.1:2024-3947 GCA_017885485.1 Chloroflexota bacterium | reverse complement strand
GGGCTATGCCCAGATTCTTCACTGCTAGAGGGTACTCCATGCGAACATAAACGTAACCGTCGTGGGCATCTATTGCACATGCGCCGATGATCATGCCTTCTATGATGCTGTGGGGGTTGCCTTCGAGCAAGCTTCTGTCCATGTAGGCACCGGGGTCACCCTCGTCGGCATTGCAGATGACATAACGAATGCCGTCGTGGGAAGGCGCGCTGCGGCAGGTCTCCCATTTCTGGTATGTCGGAAAGCCAGCGCCGCCGCGTCCGCGTAGGCCCGATTCCTTGATTTCCTTGATAATGGCCTTAGGGTCCATCTCGAAGAGTACCTTGGGCAGCGCGGCGTAGCCACCCAGAGCAATGTAGTCTTCTATGTTGGTTGGATCGATCAGACCGTTTTTGCCGAAGACGATCCTTTGCTGCTTCTTGTAGAAGGGAACATCGGCCTCCGAACGTGCTTTCTTATTCTTCTCCGGATCGACGTAGAGGAGTCTGTCAATGACGTTACCCTTGGCAACTGTCTGGGATATGATTGCAGCGGCATCGGCGGGATTGACTTGTTGATAGAATATCTCCTCGGGATAGATCACCACCAAGGGGCCGCGCTCGCAGAAACCGTGACAGCCCGTAACCTTGAATTCAACTTGGCTGCCCAGGTCCTGCTTGCGTATCTCATCCTCGACGGCTGCGGCAACATCCTGGCATTTGTAGGCATGGCAGCCAGTGCCGCCACACACCGAGACACATTTCTTCTTTCCATTGCGCCGACCAACGATATCGCTTCGCAGTCGCTCGAGTTCAGCAACAGACTTCAATCTACGCATGGCTATTTCCCTCTGCCGTCATTCACATATTGCTTGAGCACGCGTTTGACCTTCCCGGCACTTATCTGCCCTTGGTAGTCATTGTCAACAACCACCAGAGGCCCGAGTGCGCATGCGCCCAGGCAGTTGACCGTCTCCAGAGTGAACTTCATATCCTGGGTTGTCTCTCCAGGTTCGACGTCCAGCTGTCTCTTTACTTCATCAAGTACTGCTGGGGCACCCCTCACGTGACAGGCGGTACCAAGGCACACTCTCACCATGTGCTCTCCTCGTGGCTGAAGACTGAAGGCCTTGAAGAAGGTGGCTACCCCGTAGACCTGGATCAAAGGTAACTCCAGCCGCCTGGCCACCTGTTTGAGGGCATCCTCGGGTAGATAGCGGTGCTCAGCCTGTACATCCTGGAGTATGGAGATGAGGCTGTCGCGATGGCATCCGTACGCCTCGACTATCTTGTCCACTTTGCTGGAATCGATTCTCATGTATTCAGCACCTTTCTGATGGCATTCGGTGTGCCGAGTCTCAGAGTCTGACCGATATCCCCTTTTCAGCCAGATACTTCTTGGCCTGTGGGATAGAGATCTCCCCAAAATGGAAGACAGAGGCGCACAATACGGCAGAGGCTTTGCCTTTCACCACCGCCTTATAGAGATGTTCCAGCTTTCCGGCCCCGCCCGAAGCGGTGACCGGGATGCTGACGGCCTCGGCCACGGCCCTGGTCATCTCCAGGTCATACCCTTCCTTGGTGCCATCGGCATCCTTGCTGGTGAGGAGGATCTCGCCTGCACCCAGCTTCTCTGCCTTCCTGGCCCATTCCACGATATCAAGATTGGCACCCTCCATGCCGCCCTTTATGACCACCTCCAGCCTGGGGAGTTTGCTGCCCGAGGGGTTTTTCTTGCCGTCGATGGCGACAACAACTCTCTGTTTCCCGAACTTGCGTGAGGCTTCCTTGACCAGGTCAGGATTCTTCACTGCCGCAGTGTTGATGGAGACTTTGTCCACACCGATGTCGAAGAGCGCTTTCATGTCTGCTGTGTCTCTGATTCCTCCGCCCACAGTGAAGGGGACAGTGGCTGCCTTCCGAACCTTCTTGACCCATTCAAGCC
>JAFNFZ010000275.1:0-1983 GCA_017885485.1 Chloroflexota bacterium | reverse complement strand
TTGACGAACTTGATTCCCTTGACGACTCTGCCATCCTTGATGTCTAGGCATGGTATGACCTTGATTATCTGCACTCTTCTTTGCCCCTTCACGATGAAGTTGGATATAATGAAACGACCTCTGAAACAGAGGCTGGGTCAGGAGTGTTGTACTTCATAGGTAACCGTTTGCCCATTATATGGAACTAAAGAAAACCTGTCAAAGAACTGGAATGCCGAGCAGGAAATGAAGATCGGAGTCCTGGCCCTCCAAGGAGCATTCATAGAGCACGTGGGAGTCCTGGAGAGACTTGGTGTAGAGTCCCCCCTGGTTCGATTGCCGCGGGAGCTTGACGGTCTGGATGGCCTGATTATCCCTGGTGGGGAGAGCACCACCATGAGCAGACTGATGCTTGAATACCAACTGCATCAACCACTGAAGGACAAGGCCGAAGCCGGGTTTCCCATAATGGGAATCTGTGCCGGCATGATTCTGCTGGCTAAACACGTTTCCGATTTCTCTCTCGAGGGCCTAGGCTTGATGGATATGTCAGTTAGGCGCAATGCCTTCGGCAGCCAGGTAGATAGCTTCGAAACCGACCTGGAGATACCGGTTCTGGGCAAACGGCTGTTCCACGGGGTCTTCATTCGGGCGCCGATCATTGAGGAGGCGAATTCCACGGTGGAGATACTGGGCCGATTGAGGGGCGGCACAGCCGTAGCCGCGCAACAGGGGAAGTTGCTGGCCATCGCCTTCCACCCGGAGCTGGGCAACGATCTCAGGTTGCACAGATATTTCCTGGAGATCGTGTCCACGAACTAAGCCAGCCCACGGTCTGGACCTCCATCTCTCCTCATCGTCACAAATTCCAAAATGGTCTTGACAGCATTTGTAGAAGGCGGTAGCCTATGGCATGCGGTAAGCGGCAACCGCTTGCCGTCTCAATCGAGCAAAGCAATGATCGCCATAATCGACTACGGAGCCGGCAACCTGAGGAGTGTGGCCAACGCCCTTGCCAGGCTGGGCTACCTGGCAACGGTAACGGACAACCCCCGTGACGTGGTTGCGGCCAAGGCCGTCATACTGCCCGGTGTTGGTGCTGCCGCTGACACCATGCGGAGTCTGGAGAAGGCTGGCATGGCTGATGCCATTCGCAGGGTGATTTCCGACAACAAGCCATTCTTTGCGATCTGCGTGGGGATGCAGGTTCTTTTCGACGAGACAGAAGAGGGTGGTCGGCACCGCTGCCTGGGGATCATTCCTGGATCGGTGAGGAGGCTGCCGCCCGGGTTCAAAGTGCCCCACATGGGCTGGAACCAAGTCAATCAGAAGATCCGTCACCCACTCTTCGACTCGATTCCCGACGGAGCCAATTTCTACTTCGTTCACAGCTACTATGCTGGGGCACAGGATGGTGCGGTGGTGGCTGGAACGACGGACTACGGAATACCGTTCTGCAGTGTTCTGGTGAGCGGCAATCTGATGGCAACGCAGTTCCACCCAGAGAAGAGCGGGGAGAACGGCTTGAGGATGTACGGGAATTTCCTGAAGCTGGCGGCAGTCACCGGACAACACAATTCGGATGAGAAGGCGAGACAACAAAGACCGAATGCTTGATCGCCGGGAATTCGGCGACCCTGGATCGACATCGATAGCGATAGATAGCGAGTGAAGAGGTTTGGAGACTATGAAGACAGATGAGTTCAGAAAGATGGCGGGCGATATAAAAATCCTCGACAAGGCGGCAGAAAGAGAGATGTACAGTCATGACATCGGTGATTTGCCGCCGATCATGACCAAGACGCTTCTGAGGACGTTACCCGATTTCGTCGTCCAGCCCAGGAATCTAGACGAGATAGCAAAGGTCCTGACTATTGCCAACGATCTGAGAATCCCCGTGGTGCCGAGAGGCGCTGCCTCGTGGGGATTCGGGGGCGTCATCCCGACCAACGCGGGCATCGTTGTGGACCTGTCGCCCTTCCGGAAGATCGTGGCGATCGACAC
>JAFNFZ010000274.1 GCA_017885485.1 Chloroflexota bacterium | reverse complement strand
GCAGTTCGTAGAGCTTGTTCAGGGCCTCAAGTGGGCTCAGGGAATCGAGGTCGAGCTGGCGGAGTTCATCTATCACCGGAGGTTTTCGTCCGAATAGAGGTATCTGCTCAACAACTGGCTGGGGTGGCCGGCCCCTGCGTCCCCGTCGGCCTTTGGGTATCTGCTGATGGTG
Organism: Chloroflexota bacterium; assembly: GCA_017885485.1. GTDB lineage: Bacteria > Chloroflexota > Dehalococcoidia > UBA2247 > RBG-13-53-26 > RBG-13-53-26. The sequence goes on along the minus strand of JAFNFZ010000274.1, from coordinate 3,191 downwards.
ACCATCCTCGAGCTGTGCCAGCACCTCTTCGGCCCGGTGCAGCACTGTCTTAGGCAGCCCTGCCAGTTGGGCCACGTGTATGCCGTAGCTCCTGTCGGCACCACCGGGGATGACCTTGCGCAGAAATACCACCTTTCCCCCCGCCTCGCTCACCGCCACGTTGCAGTTCTTCACCCGTGGCAGATACTCGGCCAGTTCCACCAACTCATGATAGTGGGTGGCGAAGAGGGTCTTGGCACCCAGCCTGGGATGGCTGTGGATGTACTCAGCTACGGCGTGGGCGATGGATAGCCCGTCGTAGGTGCTGGTGCCCTGGCCGATCTCATCGAGGATGATCAGTGATCGGGAGGTAGCGTTGTTCAGGATGTTGGCTGTTTCCACCATCTCCACCATGAAGGTGGATTGGCCGGCAGCCAGGTCCTCCTGTGCCCCAATCCTGGTGAAGATGCGGTCCACCAGTCCGATGCTGGCTGAGTCAGCCGGCACAAAGCTGCCCATCTGCGCCAGCAGCACGATCAATGCCACCTGACGGAGGTAGGTGGACTTGCCGGACATGTTTGGTCCGGTGAGGATGATGATCTGGGTATCCTTATTGCCCAAGTAGGTATCGTTGGGTATGAAGCTCTCACCGTCAAGAAATCGCTCCACTACCGGATGGCGTCCTCCCCTGATGGAGATGGCGTCATCACCGTCCAGCTTGGGACGGCAGTAGCCATACCGCACCGCCGCCTCCGCCAGGCTGGTGAAAGCATCGAGGTGCGCCAGAGCATCAGCCACGGCCAGGACGTGCTCCCCCCAGCCGGCCACCTGCTGGCACACTTGGCAAAAAACGGCGGACTCCAGTTCGGCGGTCCTCTCCTGTGCGTTGAGGATCAGCGACTCATACTCCTTCAGCTCCACCGTATAGAAGCGCTCTGCCCCCGTAAGGGTCTGTTTGCGGATGTAGTCAGCGGGTACCGAGGCCAGATTGGAGCGGCTGACCTCAATGTAGTAGCCGAAGACTCTGTTGTAGCCCACCTTGAGAGATTTGATTCCCGTGCGTTCCCTCTCCTGCCGCTCCAGATTGGCCAGGTACTGTCTGGCGTCTCTCGACGCACCGCGAAGCTGGTCCAGCTCCGGCGAGAAGCCGGGCCTCACTATGCCACCCTGGTCCAGATTCGCTGGTGGGTCATCTGCAATGGCCTGAGAGATCAGCGCTACCACTTCATCACAGGTACGGAGTCTGATCACCAACTCTTCGGGAGCATCAGCTTCGGTAATGGCGGCTCTGATCTGGGGGATGACCTCCAGGTGGCGCCGCAACGCTACCAGTTCCTTCGGGTTGGCCTGGCCACCCCTCACTCTGTTGATCAGGCGCTCGAGGTCACCTATCTGATGCAGCAGGCTGATGGTCTTGCCCCGGGCAATGTTATTGATGTGAAACCTCTCGATGGACTCTTGTCTCTCAGTCAGTTGAACCAGATCGAGGAGCGGATGTCCCAGCCACCGCTTCAGGAGCCTTCCGCCCATGGGTGTCTGGGTCAGGTCAATCACCGAGAGCAGCGAGCCCGCCACAGTCCCCAGACGGCTGCTCTGGAACAACTCCAGATTGCGTCGTGTTTGAGCGTCCAGCATCATGTACTGCTCAGTGGAATAGGTCCTCAGTTGGGTGAGCAGCGTCAGGGCCCCTTTCTGGTTTTCCTGAAGGTAGCGGATGATCGCCCCCGCTGCCCGTATGGCCAGAGGAAGATGGGCACAGCCGTAGCCCTCAAGTGTGGCCACACCGAAGTGTTCCAGCAGGACCTGGCGTGCCGAGTCCAGATCGGACCAGTATTCATCCACCGGCGTCACCGTGCCCGGCTGCGACAGTCCGGACAGGTCCAGATTCCTCGGGAAAAGGATTTCCGCAGGGTGCAACCTCTCCAGTTCCGGGAGGAGGTGGTCCCTGTGGATCTGAGTAGTGGCGAATTCAGATGTGGTGATGTCGACATGGGCCAGACCTGCCCGGTCATTGTCGATGACCACGCTGGCCAGGTAGTTATTGGCGTTTCCCTGCAGGAGGCTGGGCTCGATGACCGTTCCGGGTGTCACCACCCGCACCACGTCCCTCTCCACCAGTCCTTTGCCCGGAGGGCTGAGCTGCTCACAAATGGCCACCTTGTGGCCCCGGTTGATCAGTCTGGCCAGGTAGTTGTTCAGTGCATGGTGCGGGATGCCTGCCATGGGAAAGCGCTGCCCCTTGCCCATCTCCCTGGAGGTGAGGGTGATCTCCAGCAGCCGCGAGACCAGCCTGGCGTCCTCGTCAAAGGTCTCGTAGAAGTCCCCCAGGCGGAAAAGGACGATAGCTTCGGGGTATTTCTGCTTGATGCGTAAGTATTGCCGACGGACAGGGGTCAAGTTGGCCTCACTGTTTCTGCATATTGTACTACACAGCCCGAAACCCCGGGCAATTCTCATGGAGGACAGCGGTCGGCGTGGTCTCCTGTCAGAAATGATGAAGCCCTCGCTGAACGGGCGAGGGCCTGCTTCCGAAGAAAGGCTTCCGCTCTATCCGTCTCAGACCGCTTCCACTCTTACGGCGGCCACCTTAAGTTCAGGTATTTTAGCCACGGGGTCGAGGGCCGGATTAGTGAGGACATTGGTGGGGCTTTCGGCGAAATGGAAGGTCATAGAGACCACCCCTGGTGGTGAAACGGGAGTCACCCTGGCCTTGGCCGTCACCTGGCCGCGGCGGGAGGAGACCCGGACCATCTGGCCGTCGGCGATGCCCAACTTCTGGGCGTCGGCGGGGCTGATCTCCACCAGTTCCTCGCTGTGGAGCTTCCTCAGTCCCTTCACCTTCCTGGTCATGGTGCTGGTGTGGTAGTGATAGAGGCTCCTCTCGGTGGTAAGGATGAGGGGGTAATCGGCATCGGGCTGCTCGGCTGAAGGCCGGTACTGCAGAGGTGCGAACTTACCCTTCCCTCTGGAGAAGGTATCCTTGTGGAGGAAGAGGGTGCCCGGGTGCTCGGGAGTAGGGCAGGGCCACTGCAGGCCGCCCTGCTCAATACGCTGGTAGGAGATGCCGCCGTAGCTGGGGGTGAGGCGGGTGATCTCCGACATAATCTGCTCCGGATTCTGGTAGTCGAAGCCCTTGCCGCCCATCTGGCGGGCGATCTGGCAGGTGATCCACCAGTCGGGCCTGGACTCGCCGGGAGGCTCGATGATCTTCC
>JAFNFZ010000273.1 GCA_017885485.1 Chloroflexota bacterium | reverse complement strand
GCCTGGGCAGTCGATGGATTTGGAGGCCGCAATCTTGAGAACACTGGTACTGGGTCTGGGAAACCCGATATGTGGGGATGATGGGGTGGGGATAAGCGTGGCGGAAGCACTGAAGGATGAAGTACGTGGTCTTGAAGCCGAGGTGGTTGAAACGACCGCCGCTGGGCTCGGTCTGCTGGATTTGATGGCGGGGTATCAGCGAATGATTGTCGTTGACGCGATCCAGACCCGGGATGGAAAGGCCGGTCAAGTCTATCGGTTGGGGCTGGAAGACCTGCCTGGTCCACTGCATTGCGCTACTCTCCATGACGTCGATTTGGCCACTGCCCTGGAGTTGGGGCGCCGACTTGGCTTGGAGATGCCTCGGGATGTCGTCATCTTTGCTGTTGAGGTTGCTGACATCACAACCTTCCGCGAGGGATGCACCCCTGAAGTAGGAAGGGCCATCCCCGATGTCACCAGCCTGGTGCTTCAAGAACTGAAGAGCACGTAGCAGCGCTGCTCTATTCATTGTTNNGGCCCGATCTTGCCCGTCTGCAGGTTTCCACCATCGTAGACTCTCGCCTTCTGCTCTGACTACCGTCGCGGCTTCAGCCAGACCCGTTGCAGAGGATTGGGCTGAATGGGCGGGAGCACCCCCCGAGAAGAGAGCCTTGTTGCTGGTTTTTGTATCTGAGGGGTTCTTGTCGTCGGTGGTATAATGATGCGGGAAATCGCCATATGCAGGATTCCGATGACAGAACTCCAGAAGATGCCAGTCTGTTCCAGGTGTGGCAGATGTTGTGTGGTGCAGGGGTCTGGATTCACCATGATGCCCGATGATTACAGGCGATGGAAGAGGGAGGAGCGGGAGGATATCCTGCGCTATGTCTGGCAATGCAGATCGCCCCTTGATTGTGAGGGCAAGTGGGATGTCTGGATAGACTGGATTGACCCCGAAACAGGGAAGAACCTGAGACACTGCCCTTTCTTGAGGAGAGTTGGTTTAGGTGAGCGTAGTTGCGCCATTCATGACACCAAGCCGCAGATATGTGAGAAGTTCTGGTGTGAAGGGGCGTTTGGCGCTGGCAAGAGAGGTGTGCCTCTCAGGGGTGGGACTGGCTTCTGTTTGCATTTGCCGTCGACTTGAGTGCTATGATGTCGCCCACCAGGGGGCCATAGGACGTGAAAGGGACCTCATATGGATAGTTGCTCAGGCTGCATGGCCACTACGATGGCGGCGATTGTTGGCTTGGTGTTGACCGTTGTCGTTCTTATCAGCCTATTGTAGGGCCTTGCTGCCACACAGGGCTCACAGCCTCCGCAGCCTCTTGTGACTTGTCCGCTTCTGCCGCTGCACGCTGGATAGAACCCAGTCGGTCCAATCCTCGATGCCTTGATGTGTAGTGCAGGAGACCCGGAACAATCTGGCCTTCTGATTGAATCCCTTGAGAGCCTTGGAGAATCCCTCGATGTCAAACTGTGTGTAAGGCAGAAGGTCTATCTTGTTTATCACCACGGCGTCTGCTAGATGAAAGAGCAAAGGGTACTTGTAGATCTTGTCATCCCCCTCGGGTACGCTCAAGATCAGCACCTTTCTGTCCTCTCCCAGCTTGAACTCTCCAGGACAGACGAGATTGCCCACGTTTTCGATGAACAGCAGGTCGATGTCATCCAGGGGCAGATTGTCCAGTGCCCGGTTCACCATGGAGGCATCCAGGTGGCACTCTCCGCCGGTGTTTATTTGCAGTACTGGCACCTTCTCGCCTTTGACCTTCTCGGCGTCGATNNGAAGACATCACGTTGATGGCGAATACTTGCTTTTCTTCCAGCAGCGCCCGGTTCCTCTCCGCGATCTGGTCATTAGCACTCAGGATATCTTTGAGAACCTTTATGTCCACTTCCAATCCCCTTTCAATCCCTCGGGATTTCGATTCAAGAGCTGGTGGCTGGAGAGGATATGCTTCAGAATCCTTATGTCCAGTTTCACTCCACCTCAATGCTCTCGACGTATAGTTCCTTGCCGGCGGTGATCTCTACGCTGACCTTGTGGCATTTGGGGCAGGCCCAGTCAAACTCCTGAGGTGTGAAGACCTCGCCGCACTCACGGCAGCGCGCTTGAGTCGGGATCTTTCTGAATGAGACGGATGCTCCCTCGGCGGAAGTGCCCTTGCTGAGAAACTCGAAGTAGAACTGCACGCTGTCACCGACAATGCCGGACATATCTCCCAACACAAGATTGATCTTCTGTACCTTGCCTGCTCCTGTCTTGTTTGCCTCTTCGAGGACAAGGTCCAACATACTCTGGGTGATGGCGAGCTCGTGCATTGCCCAATTCAAATGATAACACAGCGCACCTGCTGACCGCGATGACAACGGTCGGCACCATGTGAATTGGCGGTGGAGGTCTGGGTTTGGCTGCGGTGTTGAAGCGCGCCGAGGGGACTGAGAAAAGGGGTGAGAGCACTGGTTCACTGGGAGGCTTGAAATGCTGGTGGGGAAACCCGAAAGGGCTGGGAATGGCAGAAGGGGCGACAACCTTGGTCTAGTAGCGGACGAAGGGACGTTGGCGTCCCCTGAAGACGAGGCCGGCGATGAGGCCGAGGACCAGGCCGCCCAGATGGGCCTGCCAGGCGACATTTGGAAACAGGGAAATGAGGAGGAATCCCCCGAGAACGGCGATCCAGAGGGGGAGGGGAGCCGGTATGGGGAAGACGATGACCTTGGTGTTTGGCCGGAGCACTGCCAGGGCACCTCCTATGGCGAATACGGCCCCTGACGCGCCAATGTAGGTGACATAGGGGTCAATGTTCGGATTGGCCCAGGGAGCGTGCAGTGCATAGAGGATGCAGAGGGCGTTTCCGAGCAGTCCTCCCAGGAAGTAGGTGATCAGGAATCTGCCGTCGCCCACCAGCGCGCAGAGGTATGTTCCAAAGAAGTAGAGGGTGAACATGTTCCCGAATATGTGGAAGAAGCCGTCGTGAATGAAGAGGTTGGTGACAATGGTCCAGGGCTCTTCTGTGAAGTACGCTGGCTGAAGGCCAAGACGCCAGAACAGATCGTCATTGAGGGTGGTGGCTATGAACAGCATCAGGTTGATGCCAATGAGAAACCACACTGCGTTGATGTTGAAGCCGCGGTCGTCCCTCATCAATTGTCCGTAGTGGCCAGATTGTTACTAGGATAGGGGAAAACCGGAGTTTTCTCAACTGATGGGGAGAACGTAATGGTGGCAGTGGGCCATGTTGTCGGCCTAGACAGGGTGGACCCGGATGGCGGCTTCACCACGGAGGGGGCACTGATGCTCACAGATGCCACAGCCAGTGCAACGCTCCGTGATGACCTCCGGCTGGAGCACGGTGGTCCGGTAGCCTTCAGAGTTGGTGACGGTGGCCTCTTTCAACTCGATAGCCTTCTCAGGCAGGGGGCACATCTCCTGGCAGACGATGCAGTTCTGCTGGTCGGCCCAGGGGATGCACCTATCTCTGTCGATCTCGGCCTTTCCGATGACCGCCTGACGCTTCTCTTCCAGTGACAGCGTGGGTATGGCTCCGGTGGGGCAGACTTCACCGCAGCGGCGGCAGCCGTAGTCGCAGTACCCGTGGCGTGGAATCAGGACTGGAGTCCACAGTCCATCGTAGCCAGCGTTGAAGGCGCCAGCCTGAAGCGCACCCGTAGGACATACGTTGATGCACTGGCCGCAGCGGGTACACTTGTTTCTCAAGTCCGGCTCGGACGTGCCGGGTGGCCTGAGGGAGGGTGGCTTCGAACTGCCGAGGACGGGAGCCAGGCGGAGGAGTCCAACCCCTATGGCGATTGCAGCCACGGATGCCAGGACCTGTCGCCTTGGCATGCCTTCCGGGACCGGATCGGTGGGCGGCCATCCCTTGCGAAAGCTGATGGCGCTGGTGGGACAGACCTCCAGACAGTCAAGGCACAGGGTGCACTCAGCAGGATCAGCCACAAACGTCTGTGATGAACTGATAGCCTCAACAGAACAAGTCCTGGCACAACGCTGGCAAGCGGTGCAGGTGTCCGTGTTCACTGCGTGCTGTACCAGGGAGATCCTGGACACAAGACCCAGGAGTCCGCCCAGGGGGCATAGGTAGCGGCACCAAAAGCGCGGCCGAACAGCATTGAGGGCAAGGACGCTCACGAAGACGGCCAGTACCAGCAGGCCCGGCAGGTAGAAGGATTGCTCCAGGGGGATGACGGTATCACGGAGGAAGCCGTCAACGTGTTCCAGTGGCGTCTGGAGCAGGTGGAAGCGATAGAGGACTGTCTCTGCCCAGGTCACCACGCTGTATGTTGCCGGCAGGACCGCTGAAGTGATGGTGCGGAAGAGCAGGGTAATGGGGTCGAGAATGAGGAAGGTCAGACTGCCCAGCAGAGCAGAGAACAGTACGGCGAAGAGCACGAAGTATTTGGCCTGACGCCATTGGGACGGACGTCCTGACGGTTCGCGGGACGGACGTGACAGGCGAGTCCAATCCAGGAGAGTGCCCAGCGGACAGATCCAGCCGCACCAGACGCGGCCCAGCACCAGCGTCAAAGCGAGCACCGCGGCGCCGAGAGACATGGGCAGAATCCACTGGCGTGCTGCCAGCATGGAGGCGATACCGGCCAGGGGATTAAGGCGGAGGAAGAGGTCGTGGGGCAGCCAGGCTTCGTTGCCCAGGCGGACACCCAGGAGGAGATAGAGAAACAGGAGAAAGGCCACTATCTGGCTCGTCCGGCGCAGCCAACGCCATCGGGCATATCCCGCTCGGTCTGCCCGGGCATTCTGTCGTTTCTCTCGAACAGCCATAGTCTGGAGTGAGATCAGGCGCCCACGGGTATTTCTTCAATCTTGATCGCTGTCATGTCCATGGTTCCCAGGCCTCTCCGGGCGCTGGCGCGAATGATCGGGATATCAGCCCCTGTCCTGCCAAAAAGCGTGGCGGCGCAGGCATCGGCGGCGACAGTGTCATGACTGGCGATGATGGTATTGGTCAGTCTCACATCTCCCAGGCTGCCGCCTTGAGGCCCATTGTTCATGAGTATCCGCACAGCGTCCACCACTGTCAGGTCGGGGCGGACCAGGCTGGTGAGATCGGCCACGTTTTCGGCCAGATCGATGTGAAGNNGCACCGGGGTTGGAGACGACTCCCAGGAGGTTCTTCAGGCCCAGGCTCAACATAGCGCCGCCGTGATGTTTGGCGATGGGCACGTCAATGAGTACGTCCGTTTCCAGAATGTCGCGGTAGACAGGCCAACTGGTGATCTTGCGTCCGTAGGGAATGGCGGTATCCTGGAACTTCATACTGGCCATGACCTCCATCTCGCCGCCGGCGGCTTGTACTGCTTCCTCTATGCCACTGGTGGGGTATGCCTCGTCTGCGGAGCCACTGAAGGGATTGTCCATGACTCGTACTCGTTTGGCACCGGCACCCAGGCAGAGGGCCACCAGTGCTCCGACCACTTCGGGGTTGGTGGTAGCGGCGTACTCGGATGTGCGGTAGCTGACGCAGATATTGGGTTTGATGATGA
>JAFNFZ010000272.1 GCA_017885485.1 Chloroflexota bacterium | reverse complement strand
GCACCCTGACTATGCCATCCTTTATACCCAGCAACGTCACCTCAGTGGGGCCAAACGCTGGCTTGAGTCTGTCGATGACCTGCTGCACCCTCTCGCGCATCTATGTCCTCCTGCACTGCATCCGCGTTGTCTTTGCCAAGGAGAATTCTACATCTCTCTCAGCGGCCTGCAAAGTTCTGGTTGAGGACATGGGGGCCCATTGAACTTGCCCGGTTTCCTGCCCTTGTTCGTTGGGAGACGAGGATGCCTTATCATGTGCGGTTGTCTGCAAGTGGCCAGCGAGTGATGCTAGAATTGATGCGTCATGTCCATCATTGAGATCAGAGGAGTTGTCAAGAGATTTGGTTCCATTACCGCTGTGGCCGGTGTGGATGTGGACATAGCCCATGGTGAGTGCTTTGGGCTTCTGGGGCCCAATGGTGCCGGCAAGACATCTCTGGTGCGCATGATCGTTGGCGTTTCCCCTATCACCGAAGGCAGCATCATGGTTGATGGAAGGGACATCACTAGGGAACCACGACTGATCAAGGCCCAGTTGGGCGTGGTGCCTCAGGAGGACAATCTTGATCCGGACCTCAATGTGCTGGACAACCTGGTTACCTTCGCCCGCTACTTCGATATAGCCAAGGAGGAAGCCCGGCAGAGGGCTTTGACCAATCTGCAGCTCTTTGAACTCCAGGATAGACAAAGGGCCAAGATAGAGGAACTCTCTGGCGGGATGAAGCGGCGGCTGCTGATCGCCCGGGCTCTGACCAACAAACCGATGCTCCTTGTTCTGGATGAACCGACGGTGGGATTGGATCCCCAGACAAAACACCTGGTATGGCGCAAGCTCCGCTCGCTTAAAGCACAGGGGACAACTCTGCTCCTCTGCACCCAGAACATGGATGAAGCCTCGTTCCTCTGTGACCGCCTGGCTATCATGAATGAAGGCAGGATTATTGCTCTGGGGCCTCCACAGGAGTTGGTCAGGAAGTACGGAGGCAGTCAGATTATTGAGGCCCGCGTTCGATCTGGTGAGAGAAGAGACCTGGTGTTGTCCAGGCTGGGCAAGCAAGGCCTGCAGTGGCAAGAGATAGAGGAGACCATCTATGTCTTCCAGGGCGATGGGCAGGTACTGGACCAGGATCTTCTGAGTGAACTGGTCATCACTAACCAGCATATCCCCAGCCTGGAGGACGTTTTTCTGAAGCTGACAGGGAGGTCCCTCAAGGAGCAATGAACGTCTCGTACCATTCCCTGCGTTTATGGCAGCGGAATCGCGATGTCTTCTTCAAACTGTGGCGGAGTGAGGTGCCCGGCTTCTTCGCAGAACCGATCCTGATGCTACTGGCGATGGGCTTTGGACTGGGGACCTATGTTGCGCTGGAGGATGGCCAGAGATATGTCGAATTCATTGCCCCGGGGATTATAGCGGCCTATGCCATGTTCAGCGCCAGCTATGAGTGCACGTACGGCAGCTTTATCCGCATGAAGCATCAGAGGACATACGATTCCATCATTGCCACCCCACTGAGCATCGACGATGTATCAGCCGGCGAGATTCTGTGGGGGGCCACTCGATCCCTTCTCACCGCCTGTGTCATCCTGATGGTCATCGCTGCGTTCGGACTGGTGGAATCTCCCTGGGCGCTCCTGGTGCTCCCCATGACGGTGCTCACCGGGCTGATGTTCTCCTCAATAGCTCTGTTCTTCACCTCGGTGGCGCCCTCCATCTATTCGTTCAACTACTATTTCACCCTCTTCATTACCCCCATGTTCTTCCTGAGCGGGGTCTTCTTTCCGATCAGTGCCTTTCCCGCAGTGGTACAGCGCTTGACCTGGATCGCTCCGCTGACCCCGGTAGCTGATCTGACGAGGGCCATGGTCAGCGGCCAGCTTGGAGAGGGAACCTGGTGGGGATTGGGGATCATAGTGGGGTACCTTGCCGTGTTCTTTCCCCTGTCTCTGGTCATGATGAAGAGGCGTCTGTTGAGATGATGGATCAGCAGGGCCTCTGGGCAGGAAGATATGGCAGGACTTCCGCTGGTCTTGAGACCTGTTCTTCGAGCGCATCTAAGTGGACCTAACGTGACCTCAAATTCGAGGGAGGCGCTGTCGGGGGAGCTCTGAGACAAAAAAGAAAGCCTATCCACTTCTGGTAGACAGGCTTGCTTAGAAAGGGGGGTGACCTCTCACAAGCAAACCTAGTATAGCGGGCCAGACTTAGGTGGAGATTAGGGGAGCCTTAGAGGAGGATTAGAGTTTCAGCCAGACGGTGAATGTGCTGCCTTTTCCCGGCTCGCTGGTCACCGTGACCCTGCCACCGTGGCGCTCGACGATCCCTTTGACGATGGCCAGCCCCAGTCCGGTCCCGCCACTAGCTTTTGAGCGGGCCTTGTCTACCCGATAGAAGCGGTCGAAGATATGAGGCAGGTCCTCGGCGGAGATCCCTATTCCGGCATCAGCTACTGCCAGGCATGCCCAGTCACCGTTCTGAAATAGCGACAGGGTTATGGTGCCTCCGTCGGGGGTATACTTGAGGGCGTTGTCCACCAGATTGCTCAATACCTGTTCCAGCTTGTCAGCGTTCCCCTTGACCCAGAGGTCTTCCTGGCGTCCGACGACAACCTGACGATTGCCAGCCAACTGCCGTGCCCGTGCTTGAGCATCCAGGAGCATTTCGTGCAACGAAACGCTGTCCTGTCGTTCCGGCTGCCCGGAATCAAGCTCGGCAAGAACGAGAAGATCGCTCACTACTTTGGACATCCTCGACGTTTCGGCCTCGAGCGCTCTCAGTGATTCCCGTCGGTCCTCCTCTCTCAGGTTGCGCTTGAGCAGATCCAGGTTGCCCTGGATGACGGTCAGGGGACTTCTCAACTCATGAGACGCATCGGCGATGAAGTTCTTCTGGGTCTGGAGAGCCTTCTCCAGCCGCTCGATCATGTGGTCGAAGGTATTGGCGAGCTGTCCGATCTCATCACGTGGGCCGCGGTAGCCAACTCGGCGGCTGAGATCAGAACTCGACTCGATGCTCTGGGCCGTGGCGGTGATGCGTCTCACGGGCGACAGGGCCCGGCGAATGAGAAGCACCCCCGACATGAGTGCCAGTATCAGAATCACCAGAATGCTGACCAGGAGAAAGAACCCGGCACGCCCCAGAGCGTTGGTGGTGGCTGCCAGGGACTGTGCCACCACCAGAAAGTGCGTCTCTCCCCCGAGGGTCACCGTTGAAACCTTGATGAAGAGCCCAGCGCTGTCATCGTCGGTGGTCAGAGTTGCGTAGCCCGGGCCGCCCTTCAAGGCATCGTCCATCACCTCGCGAGCAATCGGCAGCTCGTTCTCACCGAGGCTTTCCGATTTGACAACGACATCGCCATTGCTGTCCATCAACTGAACGAAGTCGATATCATTTGAGGAAGGGAGTGCGGACTGCACAACGGCGTAGTCGATGGGTTGCGGGAACTCCTCAGCGGCCAGGGCGTCCAGCGCCCGTGCTGAGTAGACCTTCAGGTTGCTCGTTACCTCGGCGGTCAACCATCGCCCCAACGCGACGTAGAAAAACGCTCCGGAGACTATGAGGATAACGCACAGTATCAGGGCGAACCAGAGAGTCAGTCGCCAGCGAATAGACATGCATCTATTCCTTCAGAACGTAGCCGACGCCGCGAACCGTATGAATCAATCTGGGCTGGCCGCCTGCCTCCAGCTTGGAACGCAGATAGCGCATATAGACCTCGATGACATTGGATTCACCGCCGAAGTCGTACCCCCACACCTTCTCATAGATCATGTCCCTCTTGAGCACCTGCCGGGGGTGACGCAGGAAAAGCTCCAGCAGGTCGAACTCCTGGGCGGTGAGCTCTATGGCATCATGTCCGCGCATCACTTCTCTGGTAACGGTGTTCAAGGAGAGATCCACAAACCGCAGGACCTCTCCTTCTACAGGCTGGGTCCGTCTGAGCAGAGCCCGCATCCTTGCCAGCAGCTCGTCGAAAGCGAAAGGCTTCACCAGGTAGTCATCCGCACCGCTGTCGAGGCCAGCCACCCTGTCGGCCACCGTGCTCTTGGCGGTGAGCATCAGGATGGGGATTGCAGTTGCCTGGCGGAGCCGCCTGGCCACCTCGATGCCATCTATACCGGGCATCATGATATCCAGTACTACAAGATCGGGTTCTCGCTCACGAACCTTGGCTAAGGCCTCAGCACCGTCACCTGCTGTCTCCACGGTGTACCCCTCAAAGGTCAGACCTCGTTTGAGGAAGCTGACAATCTCAGGGTCGTCATCCACAACCAGAATACGCATAACGAGATTGACTCCTCTTTCCTGTGTGCTCTGCTACCTCGGGGAAATGATAAACCCCAGCACTATCCAGGTCAAACCAAGAGAGGTCGTGTGTCACGAAGGGACACCGTTGGGGAATGGTTGCCGGATGTGAACAGTCTTATGGCACTCTCGGCTGGAGGCGAGGCGTTGTGTTGGGCCTGGAGAAACCGGGGGCGGCATCTGCGTGCGCCTGTCTCTAATCTCGCTCAACGAAATCCAGTGCCACCGAGTTCATGCAATACCGTAGCCCGCTTGGCGGCGGGCCATCGTCAAAGACGTGACCGAGATGTGCGTCACACCGCCTGCAAGTGACCTCTGTTCTGGTCATGCCGTGGGATGTATCTTCTTTCTCTGTGACGCTTTCATAGGAAACCGGCGACCAGAAGCTGGGCCAGCCCGTACCTGAGTCAAACTTCGTCTCCGAACTGAACAGGCTGTTGCCGCAACAGACGCACTTGTATATCCCTCTCTTGCCGAGTTTGTGGTGCTTTCCTGAGAAAGGAGGTTCAGTGCCTTTTCTTCGGGTTACCCGGTACTGCTCGGGGCCAAGCAGCTGTTGCCAATCAAGGTCGGTCCTTATCACTTTGTCTGACATGAGTACTTCCTTTTCCAGCTCAGCGAGGCTTATGTTGCCCTCCCTTGGCCATTCGCTGCATTGCCAATCGTATGCTTCCGTATTATGACTGCCTGCAGCCCAGATGCATGTGACTTATGTCTCGACGAGACTACTCAGCTGCCCAGTGGATGTCCATTGGCGATGGCACGGCTGAGCTCCGGTCTCGTTTGCGTGTGCGGGAGGGGGTTGAGGTATAATCATCTCCAGCAATCGCGACCTGCAGGTTATGTAGCTTCTCACATGGACGGTTGGAAATGCCTGTACGCTGGTTCTCAGAAGCTCGCCCCTACGAAATAAGGTGGCATGGCCGGGGGGGGCAGGGGGCTGTGACGGCAGCCAAGACACTGGCACAAGCAGCCCACCTCAATGGCTACCGGGGAGCGACAGCGTCGCCGTCATTCGGTGCTGAAAGGCGAGGGGCTCCAGTGAGCGCTTCTACGCGGATTTCTCCTGAACCCATCTTGGTCGTGTCTCAGATTGAGGCACCAGATGTGGTGGTGGTTCTGGATCAGACGCTGCTGAGAGACAGCGATGTGATCAGCGGACTGCGCAACGGGGGCTGGCTGGTGGTGAATTCTGCGCAGACCCCCGGGCAGCTTGGTATCGAGGGCGAGTTCAATGTGGCCACTGCCGATGCCACGGGGATATGCCGGGAGTTGGGGCTGATAGTCTCAGGGCTGATTGTGGTCAATACAGCCATGCTGGGTGCCATAGCCCGCGTCTCCGAACTGGTGGAACTGGCGAGCATTGACGAGGTGATAAGAAACAGGTTCTCCAACCGATCTGCCGAACTGAACCTGGCTGCGGTCGAGAAGACGTATAGAACAACGGTGATCGAGAGGAGGCCATAGCCAGGAGCGATGGGAACCAGGGATTGCGGGCACATATGCGGCGAATCGTCGCCAGGCATTGGAGAGGCGGGCAAGACAGGCGAATGGCGTGACTCGCGGCCAGTCATCGACGAAGACAGGTGCACTCCGGCCAGGAAGAACAAGCCTGCCTGCTTCCTGTGCTGGCTCTACTGCCCGGAGGCTGTGATGAGCAAGACCATACCCGTCCGCATTGACATGGAATACTGCAAAGGCTGCGGAATATGTGCGCAGGTCTGCCCGGTGCATGCCATTGCCATGATAGAAGAGGGCAGGTTCACTGCCTGAAGGACGATGAGTTACCTTGGCAAAGAGAAAGACGCATAGGCCAAGCGCACACCAGATGATTGACGGCAATCGTGCCGCAGCCCTGGGCGCAAAGCTGAGCCGGGTCCAGGTGGTTGCGGCCTACCCCATAACGCCCCAGACACCGGTCACGGAGGCGCTGTCCGAATTCGTGGAGAGAGGGGAGCTGCAGGCTCAGTATGTCAATGTTGAGAGTGAGCACAGCGCCCTGGCTGTCTGCAGCTCGGCATCTCTGGTGGGAGCGAGGACATTCACGGCCACCAGCTCGCACGGGCTGGCGTATATGCATGAGATGCTGCACTGGGTAGCTGGAACGCGGCTTCCCGTGGTTCTGGCCTGTGTGAACCGGGCCATAGGCGCACCGTGGAATGTATTGAATGACCAGCAGGATTCCATGTCGCAGCGGGATACTGGCTGGATACAGATGTATGCCCGAAACAACCAGGAGATACTGGACCTGGTGATACAGGCGTACAGCATTGCGGAAAAGGCCTGCTTGCCGGTCATGGTCTGCTACGATGGCTATGTCCTGTCCCATACCGAGATGCCGGTGGGCGTGCCGTCCCAGGATGCTGTGGACAGATTCCTGCCCCCGTACAAACCACACACGATTCTGGACCCCGGCAGCCCCAGGAACTACAACCTGGTGACGCTGGCCAATCCCAGAGTCAATGCGGAGGGTGTGCTCTGCCACGGATACATGGAGATCAGGTATCTTCTCCAAGAGGCTATGGAGAAATCAAAGGAGACCATTGCCGACGTCGGCCGGGAATTCAGTGACTTGTTCGGCAGGAGCTACGTCAAGCTGCTGTGGGAAGACAGGATGCAGGACGCAGAGATAGCTATAGTGGCTATGGGCAGTCTGGCCATGGAGGCTACAGTGGCCGCTGATGCTCTCAGGAGGGACGGGCTTAGAGTTGGCGTGATCGGCTTGAGGGTATTCAGACCGTTTCCCGGGAGAGATGTGGCAGGGGCACTTGGCCGGTGTCGACTTGTGGTGGTCTTCGACAAGAGCATCAGCTATGGCAACGAGGGAGCCACGTGTACCGAGATAAAGGCTGCCCTCTATGGAAGCGGTGCGAACACGGCGGTGCACAACTTCATAGTCGGGCTGGGTGGTCGGGATGTCAAGGCCAGGGAACTGGCGGATGCGGTGAAGAAGACACTCTCTTTGGTGGAAGGCGGTGCCCTGAATAACGAATCTGCCGAATGGATTTGTGAGATCTGAGAGGCTAACGGTGTCGCAGGTCAACGCAGTCAATCTCACAGAGAAGTGTGACGGTACGCCAGAGATACAGCACCGCCGGGGCAACGCCTGTTGCCCGGCAGCAGGAATTCCTTCTCTGTGAGATTGACTGCGTTGACCTGCGCCACCGTTAG
>JAFNFZ010000271.1 GCA_017885485.1 Chloroflexota bacterium | reverse complement strand
GACCTTGCCCATTTCCACCGCCCACTCGAACAACGTGGAGGCTATGCCCTGGGCCTTCTGCGCTGTGTCCACCAATGCCCGTTCTCGGTGGCTGACTTCAGCCAGTTCCGCCTGGAACTTCGCCTGGGCCTTCGAGTCGGGTTCGCTCGGCATACCCGCTCGGGTGATGGTAGTCATGGGAGCTTGAGGTATGGGTAAAAATGGCCAACGCTAGAGCCGCTGTAAGAGCGAGGCGAGGTCGGATGCAGAACCTTTTCGATGTTGCCTCTCAGTTCGGTCAGTCCAGCGTCCCTTTCCCTGTAGGATGCTTGCCCTGTCAACCCCTCAAGTGACTGCATCTTTGGTCTTTCGAGTACCTTTGTTTTCATTTATCACCGTACTTCGTTGGGCGATAGTGCGGTTGAGGAGCCCAGAGACATCCATCCCTGTGCAACCACAACGGTTGGGGGAGGGCAATGGAGTATAATCGAGGTCACACCAAGGGAAGGGAGGGGAAAACAAAATGTCCTTTGTGATCACAGTGTACGTACCCACCGGGATAGTGATGGCCTCGGATAGTCGGCAGTCGATCACCATCGAAGGCAAGACCCCGGATGGAAAGCCCTTGCCCAAGATAGAAACGGTCAGCTCTGACTTCGCCTACAAGACCTTCCTGCTGCCTGGTCAGAGGGTGGGCATCAATACCTTTGGCGAATCTCTCCTGGGGAAGACGAGCATAGAAAGCCACATCAAGAGGTTCGCGGAGGAAGTCCTTGATGATAACGACGACATCAACTCCATCCCCCGCAAGTTGGTCGACTTCTTCAGACAGCATTTCCCACAGGCAGATACCGCCTTTCACGTGGCCGGCTACAACAGAATCGAGCGGAAGAGCATCCCCTATGTCTTCCTTTGTCATGTGGGAAAGAACTCCGTCCAGAGGCAGAACCTGGCCCACAATGCGGACACTGTCGTCTATGGGGCAACCTGGGGTGGTCAGGCCGATGTCATCGCCTCCCTCCTTCAGCCGACGCAGTCTCAGCCGAAGCCGCCCATCATCTGGGATGCCATGACCGTTCAGGACGCCATAGACTTCGCCATCTACGCAGTGAGAACCACTATTGACACCATGCGCTTCCAGGCAAGGCCAAAGAACGTGGGGGGGCCTGTAGATGTTCTCCTAATCACCCCTGATGAGCCACCTCGCTGGATCCAGAGGAAGGAATTCAGAGGGGAAACAGGACGTCCCGCGTAGGTGAGGTAGAACAATGGGAGCAACTAACCAAGAGAAGCTCCAGGCAATTGTTCAGGCAAACTCAACTGATAGACAATTTATTGACGAGTTTCTGCATTTTCATCTCTCGGTTATGCAGAAACTATGGTCGGTAGATCATCTTGGTGATCAAATCGCTGAAATGCAGCCCCCAGTGATATGGGAACAAATAGTCCAAGATGACACTTCAAGGGTGCAGAAGTCTGCTGATGTCAAGCGATTCGGCCTTGAAGCCAATCTACACCTCGATTGTTTTCTGATGAATGCGATGGCAGTTCTGGACACACTTGCTCACGAGATCAGAGTGCTCTACAGCTTTCAGGCTGCCAAACAGAAACCCTCAAACCGACCCAGCAAAGTCTATGTAGGCACTGTCAGGAACGATATGCTGAAATACCACTCTAGCAAACACATAACCAAGTATCTGGCAGGTGAGTTGGCAAAGCCGTGGTTTGAAACGTTTGCTAGCTACCGGCACTGCACTACCCATGAGAGCCTGATAGGCTCCAACGTCCACCTGGATCTATCGGCAATCACCGGAGACCTCCGTCAAGCATTAGTTCCCCTACCAGATGACCCAAGGAAGAGGCCTTTTGACTACAAACAGGGCAGAGAACTGAAGGCCTACTGTGACAAGACAAGAGAAGACATAAAACAGATGGTCAGCCACTGTTACTACCACATCGTCAAGGACATCAAGGTAGCGAACTTCATACTACCTATTCCTTAGGTGGACGGGCATCTTACTGGAGAAGGAAGGCAACCGGCACTTCGCCTCGGTCATAGCTTTGTCACTACCCAGTGGAAATGACGTTTCAGCAGTTGTCGTGGATATTGCTGTTGGCATATAGTAAGCACAGAGTTGCAGGCTCCGATTCTGAAGAAAGAGAGTCGTCACGAAAGAGGGCAGAGTAGGTGAACTTCAAAATCCGACAGGCACGACCCGAAGACGCGAAGTTGCTTGCCTGGTGCATGCTCATGGCCGGTCGTTCACACATAAAGATCGGCATCTGGGACCTGATCATTTCTCAACCCGAGGAGAGGTGCCTGTCCTTCCTGGAACTGCTGGCCTTGCAGGGGCCGCGTCATATGTGTCACTACTCGGAGTTCCTGGTGGCAGAGGTCAATGGTCATGCAGTCGCTGCACTGGAAGGATTGGACCCGGTCACCAACGGAGAGGAGACGGTCACGGAACCGATGGCCGCTGTGATCCAACAGATGGGATTGACGCAGGATGATATGGCGCCAGGTCTGGAGAGCCTCGCAGCCTTCATGACCTGCCATTCTGACTTTCTGGATGGTGCATGGGTCGTGGAGCAGGTGGCAACGCTCCCAGAATGTCGCCGCATGGGGGTGATCAGCAGCTTGCTTGGGGCGATCCTTGACAAGGGCCGTCAACAGGGCTTCCATCGGGCTCAGGTCAGCTTCTACATCGGCAATACTCCGGCAGAGAGCGCATACCAGAAGGCAGGCTTCAGATACCTGGATGAGAAGCGTCACCGTGACTTCGAGAAGCTGATCGGATGCCCTGGCATGGTGCGATTGGTGCGCGACCTCTGAGCCTACAGGGTTGCAGAACAGCCGCTGGCGTACAGCGTTGGGCTGGAGAGAGATTGACAGACTAAGGATCTCTCCCGATAATACTCTTTCCATTGGCAAGCTCATCAACGTCAATGCCATCACCATCAAGCATGGGAATGACCTTAGACGATCTCTGCATCAACACCATTCGTCTGCTGGCAGTCGATGCGGTGCAGCAGGCCAATTCTGGACATCCGGGGACACCACTTGGCGCAGCACCCATGGCATACGTGCTATGGGATCGATTTCTGAAGCACAACCCTTCCGATCCGAAGTGGCCGGACCGTGATCGCTTCGTGCTGTCGCCGGGCCATGCTTCCGCCATGCTCTATGCCCTTCTGCATCTCACGGGCTACGACCTCTCACTGGACGACATCAAGCGTTTCCGACAGTGGAGCAGCAAGACGCCCGGTCACGTAGAGTATGGAGTCACCCCAGGCGTCGAGGCAACGACCGGCCCTCTTGGGCAGGGCTTCGCCAACGGGGTGGGAATGGCCATGGCCGAGAGGTGGCTGGCCCAGCACTACAACAGGCCCGGCTATGAGATAATCAACCACTACACCTATGCCATCGTCTCCGATGGCGACCTCCAGGAAGGCGTGGCGGCAGAAGCAGCCTCACTCGCAGGCACGCTGCGTCTGGGCAAGATAGTCTACCTCTACGACGATAATGACATCTCCATTGAGGGCAACACGGACACGGCCTTCGCTGAGAACGTGACCCGGCGTTTCCAGGCCTATGGCTGGCATGTCATCGGCCCCATAGACGGTATGGACATCTCGGCGGTCCAATTGGCAATCCGCAAGGCGCGGGCCGTGGCCAATCGTCCCAGGCTGATCATCTGTCGGACTGTCATCGGCTACGGCAGCCCACACAAGGCTGGAACTGCCGCTGCGCACGGTGAGCCACTCGGTGAGGAAGAGGTCCGTTTGACGAAGGAGCGCTTGGGGTGGCCTCACCAAGAACCTTTCGCCATTCCCCCAGAGGCACTGGCCCATTTCCGGCAGGCGCTGGATAGAGGCAGACGCCAACAGGATGAGTGGGAGACAATGCTCAGAGCATACACGCAGGACCATCCCGAGGAGGCAAGGCAACTCGCTGAGGACCTGCGAGGAGACCTGCCGCAGAACTGGGATGAGGGCCTCTCCAGTCTGTTCGTGAAAGCGGACAAACCCATTGCCACGAGAGAGGCTTCAGGGCGTGTGATGAACTCCATTGCAGAGAGGGTACACTCATTTGCCGGTGGCTCTGCCGACCTAGCTCCTTCCACCAAAACGCTGTTGAAAGACCACGGGCACTACGGATTTGAGGAATACTGTGGACACAATGTTCATTTTGGCGTCCGGGAGCATGCCATGGGAGCCATCGCCAACGGAATGGCGCTGCACAGAGGCATTATCCCCTACACAGGAACATTTCTCATTTTCTACGACTACATGCGTCCGCCGGTGAGACTGGCTGCAATGATGGGGATCCGGGTCATATTCGTCTTCACCCATGACTCCATTGGGCTCGGAGAGGATGGGCCAACGCATCAGCCCGTCGAACAACTCATGGGGCTGCGCATGGTGCCCAACTTGGTCACCCTGCGCCCCGCTGACGCCACAGAGACAGCCGAAGCCTGGAAAGTGGCCCTGGAGCGTCGCCAGGGGCCCACCGCTCTTGTGCTCAGCCGTCAGTCCCTGCCAGTGTTGGACCGCAGGACGCTTGCTCCTGCCAATGGCCTGCATCGTGGAGGGTATGTCCTCTGGCAAGCATCGCAATCGCCGGAGGCCATTATCATCGGCAGCGGCTCCGAAGTCCATATCGCCCTGGAGGCAGGGAAGCTGTTGAAGGACAACGGCATTGCCGCCCGGGTCATCTCTCTGCCTTCCTGGGAGCTCTTTGACGGTCAGCTACCAGACTACCGCAACCAGGTTCTGCCGCCGGGTTTGAGGGTTCGCATATCCATAGAAGCCGGCACGCCGCTGGGCTGGGAGCGCTATGTAGGGCTGGATGGTAAGGCCATCGGTCTGTCTCGTTTCGGGGCATCCGCTTCAGGAAAGGTAATCTACGACCAACTTGGGCTGACTGCCCAGCGAGTGAAGGATGAGGTAGTTCAGATCCTGGAGGGTAAGAGCTACTGGTGGCCTGCCACCTAGCTTCCGGGGCAGATCACACTGACCACTCAACATGGAGCAAGGCTCAGACAGAGACTGTTCTCCGCCGCCGTGCCCACATGATTCTCCCGAACAAGCTCGCCACCGGCGACGGACAGTATCGCGTGGTCGCCAATGCCACGAAACGGGCTCTCACTGATCGTGTCGCGGCCTCATGAACCGAACTCAACACGGAATTGGACTGGTATTGACAGGCGTTGTGAGGTCTGTTAGTATATTGTAATATTGTAATATACTAATGTATCTCTGGAGAGGGTGGCGGGTTGTCACGAATCACAGATAGCGACAAGTCAACAGAAGTCTTCCGTCTTCAGGCTGAGTTCTGCAAGTCACTGGCCGACCCAAAGCGCCTGATGATCATCCACCATCTGCGGGACGGGCCGAAGTCGGTGGGTGAGCTGACAGAGATACTCGGATCGAAGCAATCGAATACCTCGCAGCACCTGGGTATATTGCGAAAGGCCGGGGTGGTCAGTGCAGAAAGAAAGGGCAACACTGTGCAATACCTCGGCTACAGCCTCGCGCACCATGTCGCAGGCCGTAGCGATCCTGGGGATAGCCAGCCTGTATTGCACAGTGTTGCCCTTTCTTTCTGCACTGACCACCCCGG
>JAFNFZ010000270.1:1443-3315 GCA_017885485.1 Chloroflexota bacterium | reverse complement strand
GGTCTGAAGCAGATGGTGGAAGCCGTGCACTCCAAGGGGGGCAAGATCGCGCTTCAAATAGTGCACGCTGGAGCCGATTCTCCCTACCTGACGGGCAAGGGCATCATCTGCCTGGCGCCGTCGAGAGTCGCAGGCAGCAGCGCCGCACACCGCGAGATGACCACAGACGAAATCGAAGCCATCATCAGGGATTTCGGGGCTGCCGCCGCACGCGCCCGCGAAGCCGGTTTCGATGCCGTTCAGCTTCACGGTGCCCACGGCTACCTCCTGAGCCAGTTTCTATCGCCGNNTATGGGGCGGCAGCCTGGAGGGCCGACGTCGATTTCATATCGAAGTGATCAAGGAGGTGCAGCTTCAGGCAGGCCACGATTTCCCCCTTCTGATCAAGCTGGGCATTATGGATGATGAGGACGGCGGAACCACGCTGGCCGACGGTATGGCCGCCGCACAGAGCATGGTAGAGGCAGGCGTGGATGCCATCGAGGTGAGTGGCGGGATTGGCGGAGGTTTCTTCAAGAGAGGCATCGGCAAAGAATGGACGCCGGAGAACGAGAAACCCTACTTCCGCGAACGGGCTGCAGCCCTGAGAAGTATGGTTTCGGTGCCGGTAGCCCTCGTCGGCGGCCTCCGCAGCCTCCGGATGGCCCAGACGGTTCTCGACGCGGGCGAAGCGGATATAGTGGCCATGAGCCGTCCTTTCATACGGGAGCCGGGCCTGGTCAAGCGCTGGGCCGCTGGCGATCACAGGCCGGCACGATGTATTGCCTGCAACCAATGCCACAGGCTCTTGTGGGCACCTGATGTGCTGCTGAACTACTGTTGGCAGGAATCCCGTTCAGGGGGCAGCCCTCTGTCCAGGATTGAGTGGCTGGACTCCCCATCCCTGCCGGCTCACAGTCCCGCACTATGCAGAGGCAAGACACAATCGCAACCATCCGATTGTTGCTCTTCTCTTCTAATGGGTGACGGTTGTATGGTATCATCCCTCCAGCAACAACAGCATTGAACTCGGCTGGTCCGATTCTCTGCTCGAAAGGAGGCAGGTCGTGGACGAAGACAATGTGAACCTCTCTCAGGCAGTGGACGACTTCTTCGCCTTCCGCCGCATGATGGGCACCAACTTCATCCGGGTGCTCTACGTCATCGGGGGAGTAGCCATCACGCTCGGTGCCGTCGCGCTGGTCATGCGGTCGCTCAGTGGCCCTGATCCGTGGCGGACGTGGGGCGTAGTCTTCTCTGTCCTCTTCTGCATCTTCGGCAATATGCTCTGGAGGGTTATCTGCGAAATAGTCATTGCCTTCTTCACCATGTTCTTCACCATGCAGCAGACCCTCATGTCTATAGACAAGTCACTGAAACAGAAATAGTTAGGGCCACAATAGGTATTATCTGTCACTCCAAATAGGCATTTCTGCTCTACCTCGACCACATCCACGGTGATATCCTCTCCCCTTAGGATTGCCCCAGGAGCGACTTCTGCATGAGTTCATGCGGGAGAGGAATGGGGCACCGACGGGTACCAGGTACAGTCAACAGCCCACTACGGAGGTGAAATGGAGCAGGTAAGCACAGCCAGTCTTCTCACATCAGGGGAGGCTTGCAGTCTTGTCTATCAGAATCTCTACCACAGACTGGACCAAGGTCGAAGACGCTGGCTGGCCAGGTATCATGGCCAGTTCACCGCAACGAGTCTGGGCAGCAACAGATGGCACGTCTTCACCTGGTTGGCCGGCTTCGGTCAGTGGAATGTCAGCTACAATGGGGCAACACTGTTCATGGAACCGGTCGACACGATAGCCAAGCGATTGAACTGGGAATTCGAACAGAGTTCAGAGGAATCCGGCCACTCTGACGCATAGCGCGTCAGTCAAC
>JAFNFZ010000270.1:0-1368 GCA_017885485.1 Chloroflexota bacterium | reverse complement strand
AGGACGCCGAGCATCATCCAGAATCCCAGGCCTATGGATACGGCCAGCTTTCCGAAGAGGATGGCCCGGTCCGGCAGTCGGCTGGCCAGAAGCGTGCTCAGCGTATGGCGCTCCCGCTCTCCGGCAAAGGAGTCGGGGACGGTCAGCAACACCATCATCATGGGGACTACTGCAGAGAAGAGCGACTCATAGCTGTCGGCCCAATTATCTATCTGCCACGGGAAGTACACGGCCACCATGACCACCGGGATCAGAATGGTGATCACAGTTCTCAGCCGACTCCCCCGGTGGCGGAACAAGGTCTTCCGCTCTCTCCAAATCACAGTCCAAATGTCGGCCGTCATCTCTCTTCCTCCATCAGCATCAGGAAGACCTCTTCCAGACTGGCCTTATCCTTGAGCACCTCTTCCACTTCAACCCCCGCACCAACGAGCAGCCTGACCAGCGGCGCAACTTCCACGGCCTCACGCAGGTAGATAGACAGTCGGTTGTCCTGACTCTCCACAGCCGATACTTCCGGCCGGCCCTTCAGCAGATTCAAGACGTCCTGACTGAAACCTCGTCCGATGACTTCAACCCGTGGCCCACTCGTCCGTGTCCGCAGTTCGTCTGGATGGCCCACCGCCAGAAGCTTGCCCTTACGAATAACGGCGACTGTCCGGCACAGTCTCTCTGCCTCCGTCATATTGTGGGTGGTCAGGAAGAAGGTGACTCCCTCGCTGGCAGTCAGAGCCGCCAGGTCCTCCCGAACCGCTGCCGCGGCCAACACGTCGAGGCCGGCTGTCGGCTCATCCAGAAAAACGAGGGACGGTCGGTGAAGCAACGCACGAGCGATGGCCAGCTTCTGCTTCATACCACGACTCCATTTGACGACCCGATCCTTCCGACGCTCCCACAGGCCAAACTGCTCCAGCAACTCCTTTGTGCGGGCCTGTCTTTCGCCGGCTTTCAGGCGGTTGATTCGCCCATAGAATTCAAGATTCTCCTCCGCGTTCATTTGTTCGTAGAGGCCTGCATGTTCCAGAAGGGCTCCCGTTCTGGCCCGGACCATGTCGCTCTTCTTGACCGTGTCGAAGCCCAGTACGTCAGCCCGCCCATCGGTCGGTTCCAGGAGGCCCAGCAGCAAATGAATGGTGGTCGTCTTACCGGAGCCGTTAGGGCCCAGGAAGCCAAAGATGCTCCCCGACGGCACCTCCAGCGACAGCCCGTCCAGGGCCCTTATCGGGCCAAAATCGCGGGTGAGGTTCTCAATGCGAATGGCTGGATCGGTCACAGCACGGCCTGCAACAGGCGCAGTGGCACACTGTCTCTCATCCCGATGCCAAGTTTACCACCTCCGCTGCTTCGCCCGCACTTCCTTCTCTCTTC
>JAFNFZ010000269.1 GCA_017885485.1 Chloroflexota bacterium | reverse complement strand
GATCACCTCCTTTCTAGGGAGATAAACACTCCTAGGTCGGTCTCTCCGATACGGGGAGTCAGAGCATACAAAGTACATAGTCAAGCAAGGAAGAAAACCTCTTTCTTCCTTCCACTATCCAGGAGTTAAGGTTTTTTGTTGCCCGAGCGCGTCGCCTTGACACCCTGTTCGGGCGGTACATATACTCTACACGTGCGTGGGCCATTAGCTCAGTTGGTTAGAGCGCAGTCCTGATAAGACTGAGGTCTGTGGTTCGAGACCACAATGGCCCATTTTCATTGCAGAACCCTCAGTCTCCAGCCCCTAAAGCCCCAGTCTCAAGCTGAATCCAGGCCGAAAGGCACGGAAAAGCAACTTGTGGTGGTCAGAGACAGTGCTCGAAGACGGCTTGCTGCCTATTGACCAGGTGTAGTCCCGAGAGACCAATGGACTGTCGTGCCGGCACTAGTGGCTGTCAGGCCCCGGTCAAATCCCGTCGTCGAAAGAGCCAGAGGGCTAGACCGCCCAGCGCTAGAATGTAGACCATCAGGACCAGGAAAGCGTGAAGCGCGCCGGGGAATGTGCCGAACCTTCCGCCGAAGATGAAGTTCACCGCCATTCCATCATCTCCTGATGTCATCCAGGCGGTGACGTTGCGGCCCAGCAGATAGGAAGCCACTGTCTCGAACCATGTGAAGACGTTAAGGAAGATGGCCGCGATAATTGACTCAGCATAGTAATAGACCAGCGAGATGGCCGTTCCGGCCGCCGACGAAGTGGTCAGCACGGTGAAGAATCCAGTCAGAGCTATGTAAGGCAGAAGGCCGAACCAGCCTTTGCCAAGGGCAATTGGCACATCGATCCATCGCGCCTCGGATGAGGATCCCACGGGAGCGTCACCAGCCAGAGCTGCGGCAATCAGGCTGCTGACGGCGGCGAGCGCTGTTACGACCAGGAGAGCGGCTCCCACCAGCAGTGCCAGCAGCATCACCTTGCTGGCCAGGTACTGCCAGCGCCCCGTGCCCCTGGCGAGAATGGAACGAAGCGTTCTCCAACGGTACTCAGTCCCCAGAACGGAGGCGGTGAGAATCACAATGAGAAAGATGCCAATGCCGTGGACCAAGCCAAGAGCATTGGGGATGCTTCCAGGCAGGGTGAAGTTCGAGTAGGCGTCGCTGCTCTGCGTGCTGCGATTGAAGGCATAGCTCCCCCATACGTATGCCTGCGAGACAACCAGCATAAGGGCCAGCATAATCCACGGCAGCCAGCGCCGCCGCAGCTTGTACCACTCCCATCGTGTCAGGTTCATTACATGGGCCATCATGGGGCTCTCCCATGCGTAGAAGAGCTGTCGTCGCCCGTGACTTCCAGAAAGTAGCGTTCCAGAGAGTCCTCGACCGGCGCCATTTCCTTCACGGCCACGCCATGCTCCGCGAGGGCTTTGGTCAATTCCCATGACCTCTCCGGCGGCGACTCAGCCATCAAGTACCCATTCTCAGCCGTAACCGCGGTCACCCAAGGGAGCGCTGAGACAATGCCGGCAGCTCTGGCATCATCGGTGGTGCTCAGCCGGACAGCTCCCCGCCGTCGCAGCAGATCACGGATGGCGCCCTGAGCTATGAGTCGCCCCCGCGACATGATGGCCACGCGGTCGCATACCTGCTCCACTTCATGGAGCAGGTGACTGGAGAGCAACACGGTGCGTCCTTCCCCGCTGAGGCGGCGTATGAGATCCCGCACCTCTGCCATACCCGCAGGGTCCAGCCCGTTTGTCGGCTCGTCCAGGAAGAGCAGATCCGGGTCACCGAGCATAGCACAGGCGATGCCCAATCGCTGCTTCATGCCCTGGGAGTAAGTGGAGAACTTGCTGTGGGCGCGACTGGAAAGGCCGACCAACTCAAGCAAACGTTCGATATCTCTGGAATCGCCGCGGCCGATGATGCCCTGGAAGTATTGCAGGTTTGCCCGACCCGAAAGGTAGGGATAGAAGGCCGGGCTTTCGGCGATAGCACCCACGTGGTGGAGAGCCTCCTGTAACCCACCGTTAGAATCATGGCCCAGAAGGCGGAAGGTCCCAGAGGTGGGGGCAACCAGTCCCAGCAGCATGCTCATGGTTGTGGTCTTGCCGGAGCCATTGGGGCCGAGAAGGCCGAAGACACCACCACGAGGCACCTGAATTGATAGACTGTCAACAGCAAGTATGGACCCGTATCGCTTGGTCAGTTCGTGGGTCTCAACAACGAACTCATCCATGTGTGTGGCTCTGCAGTGTACACCGCAGCCAGCAGATCGTCAATTGATTGATGCAGAGGGCCGTGGCTGTCAGGCGAATTTGCGTTCCAGGAAGGGCTGGACCTTCTGCCAGAACAGGGGGAAGTTCTCACGGTGAGGGAAATGGCCCACTCTTGGGAAGCGGACCACCTCAATGTAGCTGGTAAAGGCTTTCTCTACATCGGCAAACTGGTCGGTGCTGACACTGCCGTCTGCTTCTCCCACCACGTACAGAGTGGGCACCGTGGTCTGTTGAGCCATGATGCCCCGTTGTTCCTTTGATGCCCCACGGATCATGGACCTGTAGTAGGCCAGAGCCGCTTTGAGACCGCCCGGCGTTGCCAGCGCTTTCTTCACCGCTGCCAGATCGAACCCCGCTGGGTCCCAATTGGGCGACCATCTCCGGTAGAGCCGATCAATGAAGGCGAAGTCGTGTCGCCGCACGACGCGCTCGGGTAGCCACGGCAATTGAAAGAAGAAGACATACCAGGACTTCCGAAGCTGGGACAGGGTAAGGTGGGTGGCGTGCATATGCGGCACACACATGAGCACCAGACGGTCGATTCTATCGGGGTGCAGGTTTGCCGCCGTATATGCCGCGAATGCCCCCCAGTCGTGGCCTATTACCGATACGCGCTCATGACCGAGGCTGGCGGTCAGCGCCAGGATATCCTCGGCCAGACTGAGGACTGAGTAGTTGCCGTCTGCCGCCAGACCCGTGGGGTGGTAGCCACGCATGAAAGGGGCCACTGCGTGATAGCCCGCCCCGGCCAGGTGGGTCAGGGTTTCCTCAAAGCTGAAAGCGGTATCCGGGAATCCGTGAAGGCAAAGCACCAGCGGCCCTGTCCCTCTTTCGAGGCAGGCAAACGGAATGTTGTTGGTGGTGATGGTTCTGATGGTGCCTTCAGCCAAAGTGACAAGCTCCTGCAGGTGCAGGCCTGCCGGTTCACCCCAGTTCTTTGGCTACCGTCTTCCAGAGCGAAGCCTGGGCCGTGGCCAGCTTCCTGTACTTGGACTCCATCTTCTTGGCATCACGCCCCTTGACCGCTTTAAGCAGATCGCCCTCGATCTCCGCTACCTCTAGACGCTCGTAGTAGTCCATGGCCTCCTTGAGGTGTGCCAGAACGATCATGCCCGTCAGTATGGGATGGTTGTTGGTCACGTTGGCGTCTTTATACCTGGTGCCATGCTCCAGTTCCACCTCAAGACCTGCCTTGAACTCCTCCACCGGTATCTTCATGCCTTCAGTGTTCACTATCTTCAGTATCAGGGATGCCTCCTCCTTCGTGACGGTGGGCGTTTTCAGCCCGGTCCAATCCCTCAATCTGAGAGCTTTGCATACTCTCTTCACCTCTGCTTTGGATATGTACTCTGGCAGCTTCATTCTAACCCTCCTTACCTAAGATAATAATGGTTACTGTTATTGTTAGATATATTGTGACACTCCATTTGGCTGATGTCAATGATACCCCATCCGTCCCCACGTCATTCATCATTCAGCAGGGAAAATGCTGTGCCTTTGCTGGCTGTGAATCCGCGCTGATGGAGAACGATGCAAACGAGGGTGGAATCCATTGGCTGCAATGGGGGAGCTTCAGCTATGGGGACAAGGTTAGCTCAAAAGGGGACAGACTGAGAGATCCGGCCAGATGGTGCTTTGAGGAGAGGCCGTCTAGTCTCTGATTGCCTCGATGTGCTCCCTCCGCCATATCTGGCGGTGTCGGGCATCAACGTAGTAGTAGAGCTCGTTGTCGCAGGCAGCACACCGGGTCCTGACCAGACCGCTGAAACTGCCGTCCATCGTGCCCAGCAACAGCCCCCACTTGGTGTGTCGGCACTGTGGACAGGGGCCGATGATGTGCCAGGTGTTGGCTTCGCTGCAGGGGAACCACCGCATGCTTACTTCGCCGGAAGTCGGCTTGCCCTGGGCCGGCCTGGCCTTCTTCACGCGCTTGTAGGCGATGTTGGTGACATTGGGAGGCTCGATGGCCTCATGATGGCAAGAGCTGCTCTTCGGCGCGGATGACCCGCGCGTGACTTGCGGTTCTGTTACCATTTGGGAGACTCCTGCATGGCTGCTGGCGGCCTGGTGATTTCTCTCTTCAGCCTGCAGGATACACGGATCACCTATCAACCACGTCTCAGAACCCCCTCGGGCTGTCACAGTTGCCTCTCGTGACCCTGAGGAACTGCCTTGGCCACCTCTGGCTGGCCGTCTCTCCTTGCTGGTGTTGAGACGTGGTTTGATGGGCGATTGGGCGGGTCAACAGCCGGCGACCGCCGGCCGGTTAGCCCTTGTCTGTTATCTGCAGAGCGCCAAAGATGCACAGGGCACGCACGTGCAATCCCCTGGCCGAAATGGGGGGCGTTTCCTTTGCCTGTGCCCGCTTCGTACTTCTAACGCCGGCCAACGAAAGCCCGGTGAGGGTTACGGGCATCTCCGGTGTAACCAGCACTTTGCTGGCGCCGAGAAGCACGAACGATATGACGCTGGTGGTACCTTCGTCCAACTGGGCCTGGCGGAAATCCATTGTGGAAGAACCGCAGAGGGCTATGGACCAGACCTTCTTGCCGGGACGCCATGGCCCGTGACCAAAAGACGATGCACCGAGAATCGCGATATTCCTCATTCAGTTAACCCTCCTTTCCTGATCGTGCCGGTGAAGTCCGGCAGCACACCGGGGCCATTATAGCAGCAAACGGCACGCCTGGTTGAGGGGGCTAGGCGACGCAAACTCTTACCGTCTGCGGCATGGCGCCGAACAGAGAGACACAGTTGTTCTTCCCGTTCAGGACGCCGCCCACAACGTTGCATCCATCATAGGCGACATGGATGATCTTCTTCACGCTGGGGATGTTGCCTCTTCCTCTGATCAGGAAGGCCAGCATCTGTTCGCAATGGAGTGCCGCCACGTCCACAATCCAGGGTGTCTTCCGCTGCTCCCTGGCCAATCCTGAGGTGTCGTAGACCGGTTCCGGATAGTCGGCGTCCACCCTCACCAGAGAGCCCTGTTCGCACAGCCATTCCAGGGCACTGGTCACCCGGTCGTAGTAGACCTCTATGTTCCTCCTGGCGTTCGGCGAGAGGGCAAACTCGCCATAGACACACCACCATCTGTGGGGCTTGAAACGCATTCTGGTATCGTTGATCCTCATCATGGCGTAGCTTGGAGTTATCAAGACTCCTTCGTCCAGCAGGCTGATCTCCAGAATCCGCGCCATGGCCCTGGACGTCAGCTCCAGGTAGGACTTCTCAGAGTCAAACAGCGGCACTGCAAACCTGGCCAGGGTGAGCATCACCAGCAAGGCACCATCGTGCAGACCCCTGATGCAGGAATCGTATTCAAGTCTGAGGACATCGATGTCCCATCTGGGTCTTTTCCTCACCTGGTAGTGCGGCTTGCTGCTGTTCTTTCTCGATATGGCGATGTAGTCGATATCGCTGAATCTCCGCAATGCATTGATCTCCTCATTGCTGGAGATGCCGTAGACCGCAGAACCGCAGGATAGGACGCTCTCGTTCTCCGCTCTGCCGAATTCCGTCAGATAGAGTCTCTCCAGTGCGTCCACGGGCACTTCTCTGTAGCACGATTGCTTTCTGTTGACCTGAAAAGGTGGGAAAGTGAGTATCTCCTCCATCTCCCCTCGTCTCCCCGCTTGTGCGGCCGTGCCTCCTGCAATTGCACCACAGTGTCGTGGCCTCTGTCAACCTCTGCTCATTGGCCTCGATCCATGCGTTGTTGCGCTGTCCGCCTGATATGGCAGGACTGCAAACACCTCCCGTGAAGGTTCTTGGCCTGGCTGAGAGAGTCCCCGTGGGCCAGGGAGTTGAGGCCGAGACCACGGTCGAACCCGTTTCTCCTACCAAGCTGGAAGATGTAGACGGCGACTGAATACTCCATAACCCAGCCAATGGCACCTTGTCCTTCAAGCCATGCAAGCTCATTCTCTGGTGAGCTAGACCGATGCTTCACATCACGTACAACGCACTTCTACCCAGTCCCGAGGACTGAGGGCCTGTGATTCTAGGCCAAAATGGTCTGCTCTTGTAGAAGATCCCCAGCTTCCGCCAATATTCTCCCGGAATTAGTCTCCGAACCCACAGCCCTTGTTCGATTTATCGAGATGGTAGAATTCCGCAGGGATTGCCCTACCAACTGGCCGTTGACATCCAGCAGTCGATTGTGATACCGTCCGAGGCGAGAGCCTACAAGCAGACCACTCTAGGTACCAGAATAGTGGCTGGACGAACAGATATCCCACCCAGCGGAGGACTATCGAAAATGGCAATTCCTGACTATCAGACCATTATGCTCCCACTATTGAACTACCTCGGGGACACACAAGAGCGATCAAACTAGCAGACAGTCGGTGTCCTGGCCAGCGAATTCAGGTTGACTGAAGAAGAGCGTAAGGAACTTCTGGAGAGTGGGCAACAGACAGTCTTCGCAAATAGAGTTGGATGGGCAAAGGTGTATCTGAAGAAGGCGGGGTTGATTGAATCGCCGAGACGGGGTTATCACAGGATTACGCAACGGGGGCTCGAAGTCCTGAAGGAGAAGCCGAAAACGGTCAATAACAAGTTCCTGATGCAGTTCTCTGAGTTCAAGTCTTTTGTGAAGCCGGAGAAACCCGATGACAAAGCTGAAGAGAATCTGGTCAGCGAAATGAGCCCTGAAGATATGCTGAACCATGGGTACAAGAACATCCGTCGAGAGCTGGCTGATGAGCTTCTCAAGCGGGTGAAGGAGTCTCCCCCTGATTTTCTAGAAAGGCTAGTCGTTGGGCTGCTTGTGAGAATGGGCTATGGTGGCTCTATCCAAGATGCGGGAAAGGCCATTGGCAAGAGTGGGGATGGGGGCATAGATGGCATTATTAAGGAAGACAAGCTCGGTCTCGACACACTATATGTGCAGGCGAAACGCTGGGATAGCATAGTGGGGCGACCTGATATACAGAAATTCGTGGGAGCATTGCATGGTCAACAGGCAAGCAAGGGCATCTTCATCACCACCTCTGCTTTCACCAAGGAGGCAGAAGAGTATGTTCAGAAGATAAACAGCAAGGTTATCCTCGTCAATGGCACCCAACTTGCTCAGTTGATGATCGATTACGATACTGGTGTCACCAAAGTAGCCTCATATGAGATCAAGCGGGTTGATTCAGACTACTTCGCTGGTGAATGATTGCACGGGCTGGTTCCGAGTGGAAAATGGCATCTATGCACACCTTGAGTGGAGAGAGCCATGCCTATTGAAAGGCATTTCACGGGCTGGGATGCTCCAGCCACCACCAAGGTACGGGAGTTCCTGCTCCCGGCACAGCCCTCCGGGCCGGTTGACCTGGCAAAAGAGCTCATTGTAGTGCCAACCCGCCAGGCGGGGCGGCGGCTGAGGGAGGCGCTGGCTATATATTGCGCCTCTCACAAGACGGCCCTGCTGTCGCCACGGGTGGTCGAGCCGACCTATTTCCTGCAACCCAAAGAGGGGTCCGGTACTGTTGCCAGCCCGCTGGAAATGACCGCGGTCTGGGTGGATGTACTGCTGAAGGCCGACCTCAGCCAGCACAGGGGGCTCTTCCCCGTGCGCATTCCATCGCAGGACTTCACCTGGGCGCTGCATACCGCCGAGCTGATACAGAAGCTGCGCAAAGACCTGGCGGATGGCGGATATCTCATCAACAAGGTCTGCCGGGACCTCGCGGGCCTCCTGGAGGAGCCAGAGCGGTGGCAGGACATGGCGGCGCTGGAAACTGCCTACATGGGGCGCCTGGGCTCACTGGGGCTGATGGACCAGTATGAGACCATGATAAGGTGGTCCGAGAACCCCGAAGTGCCCAGGGGAATCGAGCGGATCGTGGCGGCGGCGGTGCCTGATCCCACCCTGCTGACGGTGAGGGCGCTGGAACACATGGGTGAACAGATACCGATTGTGGTGCTGGTACATGCGCCGGAGGCGCTGGCCGACCACTTTGATGCCTGGGGACGCCCCGTGGCGGCGAAATGGCAGGAACATCGCATCGCCATACCCGAGGCGGATGCCAATGTCATCCTGGCGGGCTCTCCCTGGGCGCAGAGCAGCAAGGCGCTGGAGCTGATTGCTGCCGAGGCGGCACGCTTCGGCCCGGCCGACATCGCCATCGGCGTTCCCGACAGCCAGGTAACCCCTTTTCTGGCGGCTGACCTGGCAGAGAGGGGGCTGGTCCCCTTCGATCCCGCAGGCCGGTCGGTGGCCCAGCACCCACTGTACCAGATCCTTGAGGCCTTCCAGGGTCTGGTGAACGAGGCAACCTGCCAGGCATTCAGCAACACAGTGAGGAATGCCGATGTCCTTGCCCTGCTTGAGGCAGAATACAGACTGCCGCCGCGCCGTGTGCTCGAGGAGCTGGACAAATTGCAGACCAGCCGTCTGCCACAGACGCTGGAGGATATTGAGCAGTGGCTGTTCACCCGAGCGAGGCAGGGGGACCACCCGGAATTCCCCGACCTGGCGAAGGCAGCCAGGTTCATCCTGAACCAAGTGAAGGGTTTCGAGAGGGCGGACGTGGACAGCGCGCTGCGGGGCTTCCTGCAGAAGATCTACGCGGTGCGCACCGTGAATCCGCGCCACCCTGACGACGCCGATTTCATTGCCGTGGCCCAGTCGGTGGACAGGGCGGTGCGTGAACTGTCCGGCGATTCCGTGGCAGCCCTCGGGCTGGAGAAGAGACAGTCGCTGGAACTGCTGCTGTCAACCCTGAGAGACCAGCATTACTATCCGGAGCCGGAGAACGCCGTCATCGACCTGGAGGGCTGGCTGGAGTTGCCCTGGAACGATGCTCCTTTCCTCATCGTCACCGGCATGAATGAAGGAGAGGTGCCCACCAGCCGCCTGAGCGATGTGTTCCTGCCCGATGCGCTGCGCCGGCAGCTGAGTCTGCGTCATGATACCGATTGGCTGGCCAGGGATGCCCATTTGATGAGCGCGCTGATCGAGTCGCGTCGCGAGCGGGGTCGGGTGTGCTTTATCGCCGGCAAGACGGGTAGCACCGGCGATGTACTGAAACCATCGCGCCTGCTGTTCCTGTGCGGCGATGAGGAACTGCCGGGACGCGCGGCAAAGCTCTTCGGCAACCCGGCCGAGGCGCGGGCCAATTTCCCATCGAGCATTTCCTTCCGGCTGGATGTCAGGCCCCCCTGGGACGTTCCCACAAGGAGGCTGGAACTGACCAGCATATCGGTCACCGCGTTCAGGGATTATTTGGCCTGCCCCTTCCGCTTCTACCTGAAACGGGTGCTGGAAATGGAAGACGTGAACTACGAGAAAAGGGAACTGGATCCGATGGATTTTGGCTCGCTGGTGCATGACGTGCTGCATGACATGGCCCAGGATGAGGAGATGCGCCGCTGCCAGGACGCCGGGCGGCTGCAGGACTTCCTGTGTGCCAGGGCAGACGACTGGGTGGCTGGAGGCTACGGACGACAGAGACCGCTCCAGGTGGAGATCCAGATGGAGTCGGCCAAACAACGCCTGCGCCAGGCAGCCCGGGTGCAGGTGGAGCTGGTGAGACAGGGATGGGAGATCATGGACTCCGAGAGGGACATCGAGGGTGAGCTGGAGGGCTTGCTGATTAGGGGCAAGATAGACCGCCTCGATAGGCACAGGGAGACAGGGCGCATCAGGCTGCTGGACTACAAGACCGCGGAGAGCAGGCAGACCGCTGAGGAAGCCCATATCGCCTCTCTTCCCAAAGACCAGGAGATGGCAGAATACGTCAGGGTGGCGGTGGGTGGTGGCCAGAAGCGCTGGACAGACCTGCAACTGCCTCTCTACGCCATCCTGCTGGAAGCTGAGGGAGAATTCCAGGGCCCTTACGAGCTGGGCTACTTCAACCTGCCCAAGGCATTGCCAGATACCGGAGTGGCTGTCTGGGAATCCTTTTCCGATGTGGTCCTGGGGTCGGCCAGAGACTGCGCACGAGGTGTTGTGAGGGACATCCGAGGCCGGAGATTCTTGCCGCCGGCGACGAAAGTGCGCTATGACGATTTCGAGGACCTGTTTCGAGGTGACGTGGAGGATTGTATCAACGGCGAAGCCTTTTATGCCTATCTGCGGGGAGGAGGAACATGACGGCGGAGAGGATCGGCCATAAGGCCATTTCGGCCTCGGCAGGATCGGGCAAAACCTTTCAACTGGCCCACCGCTACATCGAGCTGATGGCCAGGGGGGTGAAGTCGGATCGCATCATCGCCTTGACTTTTTCCCGAAAGGCCGCCGGTGAGATATTCGATTACATCGTCAAGTACCTCTGCAGGGCAGCGACTTCTCCAGAGGAAGCGTCGCGGACCGCAGCGCTCATCGGGAAGCCCGGGATGGGGCAGCGCGATTTCCTCCGGATTCTGCGGGAACTGATGGAGAGCCTGCAGCGACTACATATCGGCACCATCGACAGCTTCACCGTGGGGGTGGCCCAGACCTTCCCCATGGAACTGGGCATTCCGCCCCAGTTCCGGCTGACGGAGGACAGCGGGGCTGCCTCCAATGCCCAGCAGGAGGTACTGACCCGGGCCTTCAACCGCCGCCAGGCGGATCAGGCAGCGCGAAGCGCGTTTCTGAGGGCCTATAAGCAGGCCACCTTTGGCAGGGAGGAGAAGGGCCTGGAAGAGAAATTCGGAGCCCTGGTCACCGACTATCATGGTTACTACCAGGTCTTGCCCGCGGCCGACGCCTGGGGCGATGAACGGACAATCTGGCCGGAGGGATCGCCCTGGCTGAAGACAGATGGAGAAGTGAAGGCGGCGGCCGACGCGCTGGAGAGGCTGCTGGGGCAGGACAGTCTTCCGGACAAGACCATGAAACGCTGGCAGGCGTTCATCGATGCCGCCCGCAGTTTCGGCAGCGGTTCCGCCTGGAAGAGGGACCTTGAATATCTCTTTGAGAAGCTGGCCCCCCTGGCGGAGGAGCTGCGGAGGCGGGACTGCAGTGTCAAGACGGACGGTGGCACCTGCCATCTCTCGGGCGAGGAGTGCCTCCTGGCTCTGACGCTGGTGGCCCATATTGTGAAGACGGAGCTGAGCGTGGCGCTGGAGAAGACGCGGGGCGTCTATCGGGTTCTGGACCTGTATGAGGGATTCTACGATAGCCTGCTGCGGCGGCAGGGACGGCTGACCTTCACTGATGTGCAGTACCTGCTCACCGCGGGGAACCGCTACAGCGGCGGATCGGTGATCAGCCGTATGCCGTCTGCGGAGACACGACTGTACATCGACTTCCGCCTGGACTGTAAGCTGGACCACTGGCTGCTGGACGAGTTCCAGGATACCAGCGATTTGCAGTGGGAGGTGCTGAGCAACCTGGCGGATGAGATCCTGCAGGACAGCAGCGGACAGCGCAGCTTCTTCTATGTGGGTGACGCCAAACAGGCCATCTATGGCTGGCGGGGCGGCAACGCCAAGCTGTTCGGCAATGTGCTCAGCCGCTACGGAGAGCACATCCAGCTCAGCCACCTGAGTAAGTCCTTCCGTTCCTGTCGGGCGGTGATCGATACGGTCAATAAGGTCTTCGACCCCCTTCCTACAGGGTTACTGCCCGATGGAGCTATGGCCCAGTGGCAGAGGGTGTGGCA
>JAFNFZ010000268.1 GCA_017885485.1 Chloroflexota bacterium | reverse complement strand
GAGTCCATGCTCATGTGGGGTGAGGACGTGGCAGCCCAGACGGAAGGACTCTACGAGATTATGGAATCGCCCGAGTGCAGGGAGTTCCTGAGGTCGATCTACTGGACTCCACCGCTCCCAGAAGGGTACAGCCGTGAGCCCAAGGACCTGCCCTGGGTGAAGGCGATCAAGAAGGTGCCGCTGCTCAGCCTGGTGTACGACGATAGCTGGCTGGAGATGTCCACCCTGGACGTCACCAACTTGTTGACCACAGCGGAACCGCAGAAGGTAGGCCTGTGCATTGCGGCCTGGGACAGTGGTCCCGGATTCCTGTCGAAGGGGATGGGCATCGTCGGGGCGGCGATCACCTTCCTGATAATGTATTCCTCGGGCGTTTTCCTGGGAGGGATGCATTCCTACGCCCACGCAACGATGCGGGCAGCCCTGGCCCACGGGGCCACTTTCTACACCAACTCGCCTGTTGAGGAGATCATAGTAGAGGATGGAGAGGCCAAGGGAGTGCGGGTGGGTGGCAAAGGGCCGATGGCCGACAAGGT
This sequence comes from Chloroflexota bacterium, assembly GCA_017885485.1. Classification (GTDB taxonomy): domain Bacteria; phylum Chloroflexota; class Dehalococcoidia; order UBA2247; family RBG-13-53-26; genus RBG-13-53-26. Next base: position 2,279 of record JAFNFZ010000268.1, on the reverse strand, counting down.
CATCTGGGCCGACAGGGCGGTTATCAGCGACACCCATGTCAAAGAGACCTTCCTCAAGCTGATCGACAAGAAGCACCTTGATCGGGGCTTCTATCAGAAAGTGAAGGATATCAGCCTTAATGGAGGCAGTCTGATGAAGGTGGACATGATCGTAAAGGAACTGCCGCGGTTCAAAGGCAAGGCAGGGGAGTTCATGGACAAGTACCCGGGAGTCGGGACCGTCTTTCCCGTTGACCGAATGGATGTGTTGACGAACCATCGAAAAGCGGTCGATGCGGAGTTCAGATTCCCGCGGTTCGGCAAGGATGAGGTCGTCCTACGTACCCTGCGATCCTCACTATATGACCCCACGAGGTGTCCTCCCGGATATCACGTTATCTACAACTTCTGGCCCGTGCCGGTTCCCGAGTACTACGTAGGAGGTATCGAGAACTACAACAAGCATAAGGAAGAACAGGTTGAGGGCATGCTGGAGATGTACCGCGAGTACTGCACGAATATGGGGGACGACAACATCGTGGCCAAGTTCGCCATGACACCATTGGACTCCTCTTTCAGGAACATGGGCTTTGTGGGCGGCAACTGGGAAGGGATCAGGCCCTGCGATGACCAATGGTATGACAGGAGGCCGCTGGCGGAGTGCGGCAGGTACAGGACCCCCATAGACAAGCTGTATCTGGTCAATCAGACGTCATACCCCGGAGGTCTGGCCCTGATGGCGGTGCCGTACAACCTGATGCATATCTTGATCGAAGACCTGGATCTGAAGCCAGGTGGCTGGTGGTACCCCGCGCCTTACTATGTCTCGGACAAGCAGGTCGGGAGCGGCGATGTCTAGAGGGGTCAGTTCGAAGAAGGAGGCAGAGTGATGAAGACGCGCTTCGATTACAGAAACGAGGGGATGGAGAGTGGCTACGGCACGATTGTGCACCCGGTGATGCCGAACAAGCTGGAATGTGATGTAGCGGTGGTGGGAGCGGGCCCCAATGGCCTGATGACAGCGGCTTACCTAGCCAAGGCTGGTTTGAAAGTGATTCTTCTGGAAAGAAGGGGTGAGATCGGCGGAGGACTGGCCACGGAGGAGGTCCTCTACCCGTGTCACTATGCCAACACTCATGCCCTGTATCACCTGATGGTGGACTACCTGCCGATGATGAATGACTTCAACTTCAGTGATAGAGGACTCCTGTGGATCTATCCGAATGCGCAGACGGGCATGATCTTCAAGGACAGGAGATCACTTCTGCTGAACCGGATGCAGGACTGCACCTATGATTCCATCCTGAGGTGGTCTGAGGAAGACGCCAACAAGTTCGCCGACTGGATAAGGGTGATCAACCGGATGATGGACGAGATACTGGCTCCTGGCACATATGTGCCGCCGATTCCATCGCTGGATCTGGTGGTGAAGACGCAGAAGACCAAGCTGGGGCAGCAGTTCCTGGAGATGATGGAGAAATCTCCCTACGAATCTGTTACGGAGACTTTCAGACACCCCAAGGTGAGGGCGCTTTTCCTCTATGTTGCCTGCATGTGGGGCCTTGATCCAACGGAGACGGGGGCGTTTCTATTCCCGCTGATGATATGGATATCCATGCACAAGCGGCAGTGCTATGGTGGATCACACAAGATGGCCAGCCTGTTTGGCAAGGACATAGTGACCAATGGCGGGCTGATACTGGAGAATGCCGAGGTGGTGAAGATCAATGTAGAGAACGGCAAGGCAACCGGTGTGGTGCTGTTCGATGGGACGGTGATCAAGGCCAAAGCGGTGGCGTCGACGCTTGACCCGCAGAGTACCTTTGTGAGACTGGTGGGCGAGAACAAGATTGCCCCCACTCTGGCGGAGCGGTGCAAAACCTGGAAGTACGACAAGTGGAGCCTGTGGACCATGCATATCGCCACTGAGAGGCCATTGGAGTATGACGTCGTGGATGATGCCAGGATCAACGAATCTCTAATGAACGTCATGGGCTTTGAAGACGAGGATGACGTGCTGAAGTTCTTCACCGGTGTCAGGGCAGGGAAGTTGGACCATATCGGAGGCCATGCTACCTGCGAAACCCTGTATGACCCAACGCTGGTGGACATCCCCGGCCATCNNATCATGTGTCCAAGTTCCAGTTCCCCGCCCCCTATGATCTGGACGGCAACAAGGAAAACTGGGAGAAGAAGAAGAAGGAGATCGAGCACAAGGTTCTTGACTTGTGGCTGGGCCATCTGAAGGGTTTCACCAGCAAGGATATCATTGCCCACTCCAGTGAGTCGCCAGTGGATAT
>JAFNFZ010000267.1 GCA_017885485.1 Chloroflexota bacterium | reverse complement strand
CATGGGCCCTCCTCTCAGCCCTTCATATAGGGAGAACATGCTCTCTTGACTGTCGCCTTGGTGGACCCCTCCCCACCGATTGCGCTTGGCCTGCTTCCTACTTTGACAGCCTTCCTGACCTAGCTCACGATCAGAACCTCAACTGTCGAGTGAGCGACCTGTTCATTCACCCGTCGCATCGCACCTTCTCAAGCACGATCTGCATTGAAGAAGACGTATTCGCCCTTAATCTCCCTCTTTGCCTTCTTGCCACCAATCAAACTGTATCGTTTCAACTCAATTGCTCTTCCGGTCTTGCCGAACAGCCTCTCGACGCTTGCGTCAGCAGCGTTGGTGAGGACATAGTGGGCACCCTTTTCGGCAATGCCCCTGATAGCAGTGGCCAGACGTTCTTGGTCATGCCACGCGAAGAGCTTCTGGTTGTATTTGATGAAACCGTTGTTGTCATGCGCAACTGTGTAAGGAGGGTCGAGGAACACCAAATCTCCTGCGCCCACTCCATCCACTGACTGCTGAAAGTCTTTGCATAGGATGGGGAACCCGGTTAGGAGTCTGGCGACTTCCCTCAGATTCTCATAGTCAAACAGCTCTTGGTATTCTTTGAATCCGTAAGGCACATTGTAGACTCCGTTGAGGTTCACCCTGAAGACGCCATTGAAGGACGTCCGATTGAGGTAGATGAATCTCGCTGCTCGCTCTGATTCTGTTTTCGGAACACGCGCTCTCATTTCGTAGTAGAAGTCCCTGGTGTTTCGGCATGAGCGGAGGTGAGCTATGACATCTTCCACGTTGTCGCGGACTTGAGTGTAGCAATCAACAAGCTCTTCGTTAATGTCTGAGAGAACAACTCGGCCTCTGATTTTTCCCGTCTGCTTGAGATACAGGAAGACTGCAGCCCCTCCTAGGAACGGCTCGTAGTAGTCCTGGAACTCCGCGGGTAGGAAGCGATCGATTTCCCTCAGCAGCCAGGATTTGCCTCCAGCCCACCTGAGAAACGGCTTGACGACCGCACCACCAGGCCCTTCGCTCGTCGGCGGTATGGCAAGAGAGCCGCCTGATCCCATTTCGAATTCAACCTGCACGTCTGGGTCTCTTTCCCCTAGCTCTACGACTTCCGTATTCTACAGCCCGTAGAAGGCTATGTCTGCCCCTGTCCATCCTGCATCCTCTGTCAGAGCTTTGTGCCACTTGTACGTACATGTCGAGTTCGATTGCGGCAGCTTGGACGACGATACCAGAGAGCCAGAAGGGCTGTCAACCTCAGCTTGGATACGAAGTGAGCATCAATCTGGCTTGGACTGTTGTTCTGAGACTCGCGTGTTCTGGGGCGTATTCCGCCGCCGTCGAAGCAGTCCTGATAAGACTGCGGTGTTGACATCTCGCCTGCCCGAACAGGGATGAAAGACCGCATCTTGCACCCACCATCTCCAACTGCGTGAGGCCCCCTTGCTTGTGGGTCAAGCTCTGCCCAGCCCGCGCCCAACAACGAGTAACAGATACCCGCCTCAAGCGAGAGCCGACGAAAAGCCGATCGAACGACGACAAAAGGACGAAGAATCGACGACGATGTTTTCGACCTGGGTTTCAGGCCATCGATTCCTATCCGATATCAGCAGAGGGGTGTAGCCGCAGAACATAGCCAACAACGTCAGCATCTTCTCAACCATCCTTCATTCGTCATTCATTCGTCAACCATTCAACCCTGAGAGCCAACCGGCAGAAGCGTTTCAGCGCAAGGCCCTCCCTTGTTCGCCAGTGGACAGCTTGTGTATCTGCTACACAGACCCCTCCTCAGACCAGAGGAATGCACGAGCACCACTTGAGGTTTCGGTTATGCACAATGGCACAGTTGCCCGCGGGGGGTTGACATTGGATTGGTGACTATGCTATCGTGCGAATAGGGTCAAAAAGAGAATTAGGACTGGCAAAAGCCTCCGCTAGCTGAATCTCAATAGCGGGAGGCTGAGCTCAGGAAACAAGGGAATCGGGCATTCTTGCCCGATTTTTTTGTTTTCTGGCACCGCCCTGCAGCCGGGTCGACGACTGCAGCGCGGGCAACAAATCCAGAATGACAACAAAAGGGGAGGAGAGAAGAATGAACGAGTCAGCTGGCATCGAGGAACTGGCCAGGAGGATTGCGGGGTTGGCGAAGAAGCCAGTGCTTTCCAGGGCAGAACACACCGAGGCGCAGCGCATCATGAGGGAAATGAAGAAACTGGGGTTGAGCAACGAACAGATATCCGCACTGTCCGATGGCAAATGGACCACGTCGACCGTTAAAGGGTACACCACGGGCATAAAGGCGCCTGAATCCAGTGCCTGGCACGATGAAGCCAGGATTCTGCAGGCCATGATCTCCAGTGGTATGAGCCTCGGTGATGTTTCCAACGCAGTGCGCATGCATGATGAACTCGCGTCCCGCGGAGTCTCCATTCAGGATGTGGCCAGTGTGCTGAGCGCCGCAGATGCGGCTTCGATGGACCTTGCCACACTGGTGCAGCAGACCAAGGCTATCGCCGAGGAAGGGCTCACGCCTCAGCAAGTCAGAGAGCATATTGACCTCAGAAGGGAGCTGATTGCAGCCGGCCTGACACCGGAGTCCCTGCCCACGTTGACAGAGCTGGCGCGCAGGTACGGCGAGGCAGAAAAGGCGCTCCAGGCGGTGTCCAGCTACAATTCACTCCAGGAAATCCAGGCTGAGATCCAGAAGGCCGAGCGCCATGCCAAGAGCCTGGCCGACCAGCGGGCCTCTGCTGAGAAGGAATTGGCGAATACCCGGCGTACGCTGGCGAAGGAGAAGAATGGCCTAGAGGCACTTCATGAAGCTGAAAGGCTGGGATTTGGCTCAACGGAGCTCACCCAGTTGGCCAGATTATCGGATGCGTGTGGAGGCCCCAAGGCAGTGCTGAAGATGGTCAAGAAGAACACCGACCTCCGGCAGCTCGACAAGGATCTGGAGCAGGCGGAGCAAGAACTGGACAGAACCCAGGCCATGATCCAGAAGCTCGAAGCCGAATACGCCCACCTCAAGACAGCCGTGGATTTCTGCAGCAAGCTAATCAGGGAACATAAGTTCGGCTTCGACGCCATATCCGCCGTGTTCTCGGCGGCGCAGAAGTACGGTGAAGTGCTGGGGGTTCTCAAGGCAATCGACACCTTCGGCAGCATCGCAGCGCTATCGGGGAGGCTGCGGGATCTGCAGAGCAAAGTGGCCGAAAGAGACAAGGTCGCGGTAGAGCTGAAGGCACGCTGCGATGAGCAACTGGCAGAACTGGATCGATTGCACGGCACCTGCCTCAAGGTCGGCGCAGAGGTGGCTAGGGTGGAGAGCCGGCTGAATGACTCCACTGAGGTCCGCAAAGTATTCGACTTCATCTCGAATGCAGCGCCGGCGGGCTTTGATGATGGCGGGCCGGTAGCGTTGCCGCTGGCGAAAGCTCTTCAGAGGTGGGTCATCGCACACGAGGAGCATTTGCCGCACAGCTACAACGCCAAGTCCGGCCTCGAATCCCTGATCAGAGACCTGGGAGCTTGACATGGAGAGTCTCCACGACAGCTGTGTCCACTTGCAGGCAGTCCTGTCCAGTATCGATGACTTCTGTCAGACCATGCTCAACAGGATGGATGTATTTGAGCAGTACATCCAGAAGTACGCCGTGCTGGAATTGACAGCCCGGCTGAGGCTCCTTGCCATGGAGATAGACGCGAGAAAGGAGGCCATCTACCAGAGCTGGTGCCGCATGGGTTATGTCCTCATCTTAATGGACGACAGGGAAGGCATACGCCCACACTGGGTGGTCAACAGAGACCTGGTGGCTGACCGGGCCTACTACGCAGCCTGTGGCCTGACGGTTCTCTCCCTGGAAGAGGCACTTGAAATCATCACCCAGAAGATCAATGAGGCCCTGGCGGGCAATTGGGCATCGGCGTTGGATTGGTATCAGAGATACGGCCGACCCCCATGGCTGAACGTGGATGAGCGTCTCCGCGCCTGGGGCTGGCCCGATCTGAATTGAGAATAGCGATGTTGCCGTGGGCCGAACAGCGCCTGGAGGCTCTGTTGATGCCCGGGCCGGAGATCTCGCCGCAAATGAGATCCCGGCCAGCATAGGGGGCCAACGGCGGGAAACCCCGTCCTGACAAGGTAGCCGGAGATACTGAAGTCGGTGAGAAGATGAGCATGACCGGAACGAGCCATAGCGGGAAAAGAATAGGGCGGGGCCGCTCTTCCAGGTCAGACTGGTCGGCCCGGGCACGTTATGTTCTGAGGCACCTGGACGATCCCATAGCCCTGGAGCGGTCGCCTCTTTGCCGCCTGGCTGCACTGGACCGACTGGCTCGACAGAGGTACCCCCAGGGTATTCTGCCCCGGGGGCGGACCCTGAGGGATCTGGCCGCACTCTGTCTTGAGGAGATTGAAGCTGAACTGGATGGCCATGCCGGTGTGGCCAAACTGAAGGCCTTTGCCGCCCTCACCCGCCAGGGCAGTGGAGTCACCGAAGCCAGCCGGGCCATCGGTATCAGCCCGGAGTATGCCACCAGGGCCCTGAAATCGGTCCTGGTCCGGCTTCTCGGCCAGAAGCTGCAGATCAAGCTGCGCTAGGGCCAGCGCCGGGGGCACAGCTACGGGGGAGGCCGGGCCTTCCGGAACAGCGTGTCGGCCTGAGCTCCAGGCGGATCCGCTGAAAGTGAAAACCGACCCGCGATCTACTGATCCTGGTGTGGAATATTGGACGGTTCACGTATGACAGCGGTTCTCTTGAGCCGTTGCTTGTGTGCAGCGCATGAGCGGGCGGGGGCAGGTAACAGGTGCGCGAACACTGCAGTCATCCCCAAATCATACGAGGGTATGCGCGTAGCGGGACATGTTTCAATACTTCCCGAAGGCTGCGTTGTTGCCTGCTATTGGGCGACGGCCGGTAGTCTGGGTCGTCCGACAGCTGACGGTAGATGCCTGAGAGTATTGCCGCGATATCCTTCACTCCCGCGGCGTCGGCAACCGGGTGCGCCACCTTGAGTAGCGGTCGGTCGCCGCTACCGGATTGCCACAGACACACATTGATCTGCGGACCGGTCTTGTGGTCTATCGACGCGGACCTAAAACCCTCGTACGCAGTATACTGTTCGTCAGGCGGAACGCGGAGCGTCTGCCCGGCTCCAGTCTCTCGAAGCAGGCCTTGTAGCGATTATCAGCGAAGCGGCAGCCCAGCACCGGCTCGGCGTCAAGGGTTAGGTCGACCGCCTTTGCCAGACGTTTGACGTCAAGACCTCCCTCAAACTCCATCTCAAGCTGGAGCATCGTTTCGCCCAGTTCGGCCTGGTGGTCGGAGTAGCCGTCCATTAGTCTTGCCGGGAAACGATGTGGAATGCCTTTCACGACATCATCGCCAGTTCCGGATCCTGTTGTTCGTCTTCCGTCATTCCCCCTCGGCTTTCCCCTATCGGCATCACATGTTTCCAAGCTAGGGACTGGTGCTGTTGACGACTAACCCAGGTAGGTCTGGATGTACTTCTCCATCAACCTGGTCGGCTTCCACCACTTCTTCAGCCCCATGTCTTCGGCCACCTTGTTGGCCGCAACGTACCCCGGCCCGCCAGTGACCATCCCGCCTGGATAGGTTGACGCGCCACACAGATAGAGTCCGTCTATCGGCGTCTTGGATGTGGAGCATTCAATGTTGGGGCGGTTGAAGCCTATCTGCATTGGAGTGTAATCCCCGTGTTTGATGCCGCCTCTGCGCATATTGGGCAGGCGGATCTCAATATCCACCGGGGTCTCACCAGCCGTCATGATGATGTTGTCCTTCCTCATGTTCGGAGCGGCCTTGTGCCATTTCTCCATCACGGCAGCTTCAAGTTCCTTGCTCTTCTTCTCCCAGCCGCCCTCTATCTCATAAGGAGCGTGCATCTGGAAGAAGGAAACGTGAGCTTCCTCCGGGCCACGGGCCAGGTGGGGGTCCCAGAAACTCTCGCAGGTGATGTGCCCGCCGAAATGCTTGTCCAGCTTGCCCTTCATCACACCGTTCCAGTGGGCCACAATCTGGTCGGCGCTGTCAAAGCCGATGACGGTCATGAAGCTTTCGCTGGCCCAAGGGTCATCGCACTTGTATTTCGGCATCTCTTTCGAGGCGACATGAAGGGTGTAGTAGCTCCACTTGTCATACTTCCAGCTCTCCGTGCTCTCCTTGAGCAGCCCGGGCAGCTTGTCCCCGCCCACCAGATCAAGGAAGGTCGTCTGAGGGTCAAGGCTGGAGACCACCACCTTGGCATTGAGAGTGCGTCCCTCCGCCAGTTCCACGCCGATCACCCGACCGTTCTGCGTCTTGATCTTGGTCACCTCGGCGGCGTCAACGATGATCCCTCCGTTTGCATGGATCTCGCGCGAGAAGGCACCGGCCAGCTTGTGTGACCCTCCCAGCAGGTAGGCCTTGTCCATGGCACGGGTGAGCAGCAGAGGCACGAAGAGGCCCACGCCCGTCTCATTGGGATCCAGCCCCCACATGCAGGTAGCGTACAGCATCAGGGCTCTGACTTTGTCGTTCTCAAAGGAGTCCTTCATGATCTGCATCGGGCTCTTCTCGTTCAACTCCAAGAGTTCCCGCCCGATCTCGGTCCGCTGCATGCCCACAATCAGGTCCAGAGAAGGCATCGGCGGCAGATAGGTCGCCGGGCCCACTATCTCGTCCATCATCCGTTGCCAGACGCGCATATGCTTGCCGAAGGCCACGGCATCCTTGTGCGAGTACTTGTGGATGGAGTCCACCGTATCCTCGATCATCTTCGTCAGCAGCAGCGTGCTGCCGTCTCCGAAGACCATGGCCATCTGAAGGTTCGGCTTGATCCAGGTGAGGGCGTGGCGGTCGAGGTTGAAATCCTTCATGGCCGGCATGTAGTCCANNACCATCATGTGGTAGATGGCGTGGATGTTTGAGTAGTAGCATGGGAACAGGATCTCCTCCGTAGCCAGTCCGCCGCCTATCTCATAGCGGCGCTCCACAACTGCCACCTTCGCCCCGGCCCTGGCCAGGTAGGCGGCAGTCATCAGGCCGTTGGGCCCGGCACCTATCACCACCACATCCCAGTTGCTTTCCCTGGGGAACTCGTCGAATAGCTTCCCAACCAGTTGATCCATCATAACCATAGCTGTCTTCTCCTTTACTGCGGGCGCTTCGCCGACTTCTTGCCCTGCTGCGGGATGTAGTACGGTGAGGAATACCACCACGGACCGGGCTCGACCAGGCCATCTTCAATCAGGATATGCATCAGGTTGTAGGGGATGGCCATCAGGTGGAGGCCGCCGGGATGGCATGACGTCTGGTTGCACAGGTAGAGCCCGTCTATCGGCGTCCGGTAGCGGGCCAGCTCCGGCACCGGCCGTTTCTCGGCCCACTGGTCTCGGCAGTGCCGTGTGCCGCACCAGGTGCCCCCGATCAGACCCGAGTTGCGGAACTCGGAGTCATAAGGGCTGTTGGTCCACACGTTGACTATGTTGTCGGAGTTGAGGTTTTCGTAGGGGCCGCTCATAGCCTTGATGATGTACTGAGTCATCTGGTCCTTGATCTTGTTGATGGCATCCGGGCCATCGACGTGGTACTCCGGCGGCGGCACCAGGAAGTAGACCGGTGACATGATGTGGCCCTCGGGCCTGGTCACCTGTCTGTCGGTGCGCTCGAACCTGACATACGGAGTCGAAATCCACAGAGCTCTCTCGGGCGGCACCCTGGGATTGCCTCTCCAGCCGTCCACATCGGCCACATGATCGTAGTAGATATCACGGGAGTCATGGGGGTAGCTGCCACCCAGGAACTTCCCTGCCCATGGCTTCCTGGCCTCAAGCCTCTCCCGGGTGTAGAAGTGGAAGTTGAAGATGCTGCCCCCCTTGAGGCTGATATCATTCACCTTCTGGAGCAGCCCCCGGTCAACATGGCTCGGCCCGACCAGCTTGTTGAAGGTCTGCCTGACATCGACGCCGCTGATCACGGCCTTCTTGGCCCAGATCCTCTTCCCGGCCTGGGTCGCCGTCTCTCTCAGCCGAACTCCGACTGCAACACCGTCATTGATAATAATCTCATCCACCGGGCAGCAGGTGCGCACCACGACTCCATGCGCCAGGGCGCAGCGCATCACAGCGTGGAAGTAGTCGTGCATCCCTCCGCGGGGCACCCTCATCCGGCCGCAGACGAGCAAGGTGATGGCGCACGCCCAGGCTGGTACCGCCACTCCCTTCCAGTGGCCGGCCGCCCCCGAGTACCAGGCGATGAACGCCTGCTGGACCTTCCAGGGTTCGCTCTCCAGGTGTTCGTCCATGAGGTCGAATAGGTCCATATCCAGCATTTCCTCGGTCCACACGTCCGGCTGGTACTTCTTGTACACCTGCATGTACGGTATGTTGTCTATGGTCACTTCTACCTCGGGGGGATGCGGCGGGCACCAGAACACCGACCGCAGCAGCTCCTTGGTGAAGGTGGGCTGGGCGAGCAGCCCGGACATCTTGGCGAATCCCAACTGGTCCTTCTCCGTCAGCGGCGACATCCCGAAGGTGCACGCCGTGCCACGGCTGGCGTCCGCCATGAGGTCGCCCATCTCATTCTGATCGATACGCCAGCCGTATTTCCACAGCTCCAGTTGTTCAAACCCCGGAGCCGGGGCGGCGTAGAGCATGATGGCGTGCGGATTGATCTTCACCCCGGCTATCGGCTCGGTGTTCTCACATGCCCCGCCCGCCTCGGGCCTCTCCTCCAGGACGCAGACGCTAGCTCCGGACTTGGCCAGGTAGGCTGCCAGCGTCACCCCGTTGGGCCCGCCGCCCACGATTACAAAGTCATACCGTTCGTCCTTGGGCATACTTGGTCTCCTCTCACATCTGGTTCCCCGTCAACATTGCGGATGGCTTGTGCAAATAGTGGCGGAGCAGACGCTCATTCCTTGTTAGGGCATCCATTGCATCCACTACTCGGCCCAGTGTTGTTGCTTCGGTCTCGTCCCGTCTGAGTACCGCAGATAAAGCATCTGCCATGTTACTCTTGAAACGCGATTCATTGAACTCCTGAAGGAAGTTGAGTGCACAACCTCTGTGTCACCCCTTCCCACCCGCGAATGCTTGCTGCCCGTCGACCTCCGTGGTAATGGTGCCATCGATCACCATCTCAGCTATTTCGTCATCCGACATGCCCAACAACTCCTTGTAGACGTACAGGTTGTGCTCGCCCAGGCAGGGCGCAGGCCTCTTCAGTTCAGCTGGCGTCCTGGAAAGCCGGTAGGCGGGAGAATTGTATGAATGAGGGCCGATCTCCGGGTGGTTCAGCACCTGATAGTGCTGCCGATGCTTGAACTGCGGGTCCTGTAGTAGCTCCTGGCCCCGCTGGACTCCCCCGGCGGGAATGCCGGAATCTTGCAGCATAGTTGTAACTTGTTCCGCAGTCAAGTCCCTGGTCCACTCGCCGATGAGTCCATCCAACTCGTCCTCGTTCGTCTTCCTCGCCAGAAGCGTCCGGAACTTGTCATCCCCGATCCATGGCAAGTCACGGAGTACGTTGCAGAAGCGCTGCCACTGCTCTTCGCTGGCGACGGCGATGGCGACCCACCGACCCTCCCTGCAGGGATAGACCCCGTGGGGGCACATGTAGCTATCCCGGTTTCCCATGCGAGTGACAATATGCCCATTAGCTGCACAATCGAGGAGATGAAGGCCCATCATGGTGAGACCTGCCTCATACTGAGACTGTTCGATGTACATCCCCTTCCCGGTCTCACGCCGCTTCGCCAGAGCCGCAACAATGGCCAAGACCGCATACCACGGGGCAACGTAGTCTGAGTACTGCGTCCCCATCATCGTCGGGTCGGAATCGGGCCAGCCAGTGCATGCACAAAAGCCCGCTAGGGCATTGGTATGAAAACCTGTTCCGACGAAGCTGCAATGGGGTCCCCATTGGCCCAGCATGGAAGTGCTGCAATAGATCAACGATGGATTCATCATAAGACAGTCCTCATGACCCAACCCAAGGTTGGCCATCGCTCCTGGCTGCATACTCTCCAGAATCACGTCGGCCCATTTCGTCAATTTCTGCGCGACGAGCTTGCCTTTGGGCTTGGCAAGGTCGATGCTGACACCGTACTTGTTCGCATTTACCGAGGCATAGAAAGCACTGCGATTCCACCCGGGTCGCCCGTCCTTGAACGGAGCCGACATCCTAATCATGTCAGGGCGACGATGGCTTTCAACACGGACTACTGTGGCTCCGTTCACCGCCAACTCACGGCCGATCTGAGGACCGGCTGCCACCCATGAAAAGTCGGCCACCCGTGTTCCTTCCAAGACCATCTTTGACATCTTCGAAGCTTCTGCCATTTGCACTATCCTTTCGTGCTACGCTATATGACGTTGTGACTCTTCAACAGCTCCAGTTCCGGGGGCGAGATACCTAGTTCCTGTTCATAGATTTCGCTGTTGTGCTCACCTATCAACGGGGCCCTGGAACGGATACGCCAAGGGTTGGCTGTGATCTTGAGCGGTGCCCCGGCGTAGATCAGTTCGCACGCAAGTTCCGGATGTGCCACTTTCTCCCAGAACGCCCTGGCTTCAAGGTGAGCGTCCGCCAAAATATCTGCCATCGTGTTGCAGGGAGCCATCATAATGCCCCTCTCGAGCGCACCTCGAAATAGCTCGGCCTTGGTCTTGGTCATAAGGAACTCCACTAGAGAACGCTTCATTCGGTCAGCGGTCTCCTGTTCAATTGTCATGCTGTTCCAAGTGGCGAGGTCGATGTCCAGGACATCCCTGCACAAACCTTCTTCGTTGGCCCAGTTGAGAATGGCCTTGGTAGACTTGCGGTTTCCGGGATATCCACCTCCCCACTGCAGCAGAACATGGCCGTCCTTGCATGGCAGGAGATACTGAAGATACAGGGGACCGAGTGGCTGCGTCCGGGCTGTGAAGTAGTTTGGACCACTGCCGGAGAGATTGACCTTGACACACTCGTAGGTCTCGGCCACAATCGGCGCTGCTAGAGCAACCGCTTCCTGCATTGAGAGATCCACATGTTGGCCTTCACCGGAGACCTGCCTATGGTAGTGAGCCAGCACTGAGGCCATCGCCGCCTGAAGCCCCGCTTGAAGGTAGGCCTGAGGGCCACTGCTTATCCGCACAGGACGGTTCGACTCACCTAGAATGCTCATCAAGCCCCCCATGGCCAGTCCCACTAGGTCGGTAGCCTCATAGTCCGAGTAGGGCCCGCTTTGACCGAACGGCGTGATTGAAGTCAAGATGATGTCCGGCTTCACGCCCTCGAGCTCCTTGTAGCCAAGCCCGAGGCTCTCCATGAATCCCGGCTTGAAAGACTCGATGACGAAGTGGGCCGTTTGCACCAAGGCCTTGAATATCTCCTGGCCATCTAGTTGCTCGATATCCAGGGTAATCCCCCTCTTGCTGGTATTGAAGGCAAACCAGAAGAGGCTCTTCTCCGTGTCAGGGGTGTCTTTGTAGAACGGGCCAATGTTGCGGGCCAGACTTCCTCCCGGTGGCTCTATCTTGATGACATCTGCGCCAAAGTCGCCCAGCACTTTGCCGCAGAAGTCGCCCTTCTCGTCAGTCAGATCCAGGACTCTGAACCCTGTCAACAGACCTTCAGCCTTGCTCATTCAATCCTCCTTCGGAGAATTGGGACAATGTTGACCGCGCCAAGCCGCCTCATTCAAGATAGACTCGAATGAATATCACATGTCCCAGGTCGCCCAGGCCATGTCGTTTTCTTGTAGCGCACGGAACAATGTGTACATCTTGCGGGAATAGCGATGCATGGCGTCGCGGAACAGCGTTGAGAGACATCCTACACGCTTTGAGGCGTCAAGTAAAGGAGGCGAATTGACTCATAATAACTG
>JAFNFZ010000266.1 GCA_017885485.1 Chloroflexota bacterium | reverse complement strand
TTGGGGGCAGCAGCTATTGTGGCCTTCACTTCCTCCGGAAGCACCGCCCGACGGGTGTCGAAATACCGCCCGCAGATGCCAATCCTGGCTGCTACCCCAAGTCCCAGGCAGAGGAGAAGACTGCTCATCTCCTGGGGTGTATATCCCTTTGAAGTAGAAGAGCCAGCCAGCGTGCACGAGGTATTTGCGCAGGGGGCGAGCTTGAGCCTGGCAACGGGGATTGCCCGAAAGGGCGATCTGATTGTGATTACTGCCGGTCTCCCTTTGGCTGTCCCGGGCACCACCAACCTCCTCAAGGTGGAGCGGGTGGAGTAGTATGCTGCAGATCACAGACGAGGGAACTGAGATTGATCTTCGGAACACATGTAGGGTGCAGGGCTTCGGCAGTCGCAGCTACTTCTTCTTCAGTGTACCAATGAAATCGTCCAAGGTGATGGCAGCCATGGTCAATGTCTGAAGTGTGCCTCTGGCACCCAGTTCAACCGCCACCTTGGCTACAGCCTGATTGCTGGGCGCTTCAATGATGTTCACGAAGTCATATGGCCCCATGACGACATACTGATGAAGAACCCTCACTCCCATGGCCTCAACCTCTTTGTTGACTTCCTTTATCCTCTCCGGATTCTCCTTGATGGTCTTTCTGCCTTCGTCTGTTAGGTTCGTAAGCATCACGTAGATAGCCACTGCACCCCCTTCCGGCCAGTATCTCCCATAGTTTCTGCGGGCCCTGCACCCTTAGAACCAACTGATACAAACCACGGATACATACAATACCGCCGCCGGCTTCTGTTGTTGATCACCAGCCGTCTGACCATACCGACCTCTCCATTGCTGAAGAACAAGTGAATGGTGGTTCGAATGGTGGTTCGCACTATTGACAGGATGTGGCCTGGAGGACTATTATACCATGCCAACTGATATCGTAATCGAAATTAGCATACGTCTAACCAGCCGATGGAGACGGTTCATGGCAGGCGATAGACTGGTAAGCAAAACGAGGAGAATAGAATCAATACCTCTGCACCTACTCAAGCAGGGCAAGGTGCATCTGCTGCCAGTCTACTGCATGGCAAAACTCAGCCGTCTGGGTAGTGAGCTCGTCTTGAACCAGGGAAGTGCTGAGTATCAGGACCTTGTCTACCTCAATCAGCCGCAAGGAAGGTTTGTTATCGGCAAGATCTTCGACAAGTATCTTCTGAACTTCCCCACGGCCAGAGGTTGCAGGAGCAGACTGGCAGCAACACAAGAGACGCTGGAGCGCTTGGTGGCTTCGTCACCTGCCAAGAACACAGTCATCTTGGATGTGGGCTGTGGATATGCCCGCGGTCTTATCGGGATCACGGAAACCATCAACAGCCGAAAGAACGGAAAGGTGTCTGTCTACGGGCTGGATCTGGACGAAACAGCGGTCGAGACAGCATCTGTCAGAGCAAAAGAAAAGGGCCTGGCCAATCTGACTTTTGTCGTCGGCGACGCACTGGAGCCAGGGGATTACCCGGTTCACTCCGCTGATATAGTTGTCTTGAACGGCGTGGCCCAGTACCTGCCCTATGATCAGAGAATGCGTCTCTATCACAACATCCACTCCCTGCTGAACGAAAACGGCTACTTGCTGACAGATTACTTCTGCAATTGGGCCAAGAACCCAATACAGAAATGGTGGAAGGGCATCAGCGAGCAGTTTCTGGGCGTTAGACTGGACTGGCTCGACAAAGGAGAGGTGGAGGAGATGTTCTCAAAACTGCCCTTCAGAAACGTCACGACCTGGTATAGCCACGATGACTTATGCCTCATGGTTCTGGCAGAGAAATAGTCTGAGCACATCAGGCAAGAGCTTGTCTTCCCGCTGAGAGCGCACACCACACGCGTCAACCAGCCCCAATTGTACCCATCCGCCTGTGATCTTTCCGTGACATTCTGCTCAGTGTCAGCAAAGAGCCTGTGAACTGTTGCCCCCCTGTTGAGACACCAATGTTGTATCGAATATCTAGAATGAATCCCATGAAAACGCCAACACTTGATTCGCCTCCGGCTGACTGTAAGCAGATCCGACTTCAGGATAACCGACTGCTCGCCTACGCCGAATATGGCGACCCCCAGGGAAAGCCCGTCGTGTTGTTCCATGGAACACCCGGGTCGCGGTTGTTCCATCATCCGGATGAATCTGTTGCCCTCTCACTCGGGGCTCGAATAATCGTACCTGACCGGCCCGGCTTTGGGCTGTCCGACTTCAAGGCCAGGCGCACGCTGATGGAGTGGCCGGACGACGTGCTGCAACTGGCTGATGCGCTCAATATGGATCGGTTTGCGGTGGCCGGCATGTCCGGGGGAGGGCCATATGTCATAGCCTGTGCCCTCAGGATCCCTCATCGCCTCACCAGAGCCGCACTGATCAGCAGCATGGCACCACTCTCCGCCCCGGCAGCTATGGAGGGCATGGCGTGGCGAAACCGTCTCCTGTTCAACCTGTCCCGCAACTCACAAATGTTCGCAAGGCTCTCATGGTGGATCATGAGTGCTGCCTTTAGACAGAATCCACAACGTTTCTTCAGGTTTGAAGCAGGCCTGTCATCTCAATCAGAGAGACAGCTGATGAGCAGACCGGACATCGAGTCAAGGTTGATACGGGACTACGCCGAGGCTTTCCGCACCGGCATAGACGGCGTGGCCTGGGAAACGATACTGTTAGCACACCCCTGGGATCTGCGACTCGAGGACATCGCCATTGAAACCCACCTCTGGCACGGGGAACAAGACGCCAGGGCACCGGTAGCCATGGGAAGATACCTGGCCAGCGCCATTCCCAATTGCCGTGCTACGTTCCTTCCGGCAGAAGGGCATGACGTCTTCTATCATCACTGGAGAGAAATCCTGTCCGTTCTGACTCCCCCAGAGGTCAGCAAAGATACCGTCACTGAAACTCAGAAGAAACCGCGGCGACGCGTGACGCGGCGTGCCTCCGGATCAGACCCCGAAGCTGCCAGCGGTCCTGCGGAACCACGTCAACCAAGACGTCAGTCAAAACCAAGGTCAGAGCGTCCCGCGAGAACGAGAAAACAGCTCACGGCTGTGGGTTCAACGGATGGCAGTGGCTCGTAGGAGTCCCTGACCCCTCCTCCCGGCGAACTGACCCCACCAGAACTGGACAACTCACCCGAAAGCCCCTGCGTTGTTCCCGTCCAGAGCCATAGTTCCTCCCCGGGCCCGACGCACGGCAATGCATGATTGACAGTCCCTTGACACCCTATCCGGCCCAGCCTATATTGTGTCTGGACTCTGATGGGAGATTCTGAGCGAAATCTAAGGAGAGCCGAGAATGAACATCGTGGTTAGAGGCAAGAAGATAGAGGTTGCCAGTGAGGTGGAAGCCTACATATCGACAAAACTGGGGAAGATTGACCGCATCCTACCCTCTGTCATGGAAGCCAAAGTGGAGATCTCCAGAGAGAAGGCGAAGGAGCCCAGCAACAGGTATGTAGTCCAGGTGACTGTCAACAGCAATGGTGTTCTCATCAGAGCCGAAGAAAGAGAGGCAGATCTCTACGCCGCCATCGATGCCGCTGTTGATGTCATCCTCAGACAAGCACGACGATTCAAGGATCGATTCTACCTCCAACACAGGAGGTCAGACAGGCACAAGAGGGAGCTGCCTTCTTCAGTCGAATCACTCCCTATCGAGATCGAGGAGGAAAGGCTCCCTGACAACGTGGTTCGCAGCAAGAGCTTCAGCATCAAACTGATGACGCCAGCCGAAGCAACAGAGCAAATGGAACTCCTCGGGCACGACTTCTTCATTTACCTGAATGCTCGCACCAATCAGGTCAATGTCTTATACCGGCGGAAGGACGGCTACTACGGCCTGATCGAACCCGGGATAGTCTGAATCCCACCCATTCTGGAGGCAAGCGGCAATGCCCCAGCGAGTTGACGGATACCACGGGCTTCATATAGGCTTCTGGGACGAGAATGCGCCCCGTGATAGGGGTGGGGGCTCTCACCGGAGCAAGGCACTGCCCATCGGCGAATAGCCTGGTAAGCATAGCGATCTACAAGAGAAGACCACAGTCGCGACGTGGAGGAGCCATCGAATCTGCCAGTCAGGCCAGTTCTCGAAGCGATGCCCAGGAACCAGAATGCCAGGATAACAAGCGCTATCATGACCTTCTGGCCCTGAGTCGTGTTTCGGCAGCAGTGAGCGGCCTGTGGGACCTGGATGCCATCCTTGAAGTTGCCCTAGACAATGTGCTCACCATCATGAATGGGAGCATTGGAGGCATCCTGCTCCTGGACGAAGAAACCAAGACTCTCTCCTACCGTGTCTATCGGGGGCTGTCACCCAAATATGTTGATGAAGTGCGCCTCAAGCTGGGAGAGGGAATCGCAGGCAGAGTGGCTCAAAGCAGCAAGTCCATCCTGCTGGAAGACGTCTCCACAGAGCCTTCGTCCGCCTATCCCGATCTGGTCCAGGCAGAGAATCTCAGGGCATTCATCAGCGTTCCCCTGAGGTCAAAAGAGGCTGTTTGGGGCGTGATCAATGTGGCCAGTCACTTGCCTCATCACTTCAGCAAGGACGACCTGCACCTCCTGCACTCAATTGGCGATCAGGTAGGTGTAGCCATTGAGCAGGCAAGGCTGTACGAACGACTGGCAAAAGGCAGGGAGCGGTATCGTCAATTGGCACGCCAAGTCCTCATGGCTCAGGAGGAAGCACGAAGAAGACTGTCCAGAGAGCTACATGATGAAACCAGTCAAACACTCTCCGGCCTCGCCCTCAACTTGCAGGCGTTGGTTGACATGACCGAAATGTCCAATACTAGGGACGAGGAATTCAAGTCCAGACTGAAGAAAGCGCACGCCCTGGCCGTCCAGGTAGGTACCGAGGTGAGCCGGATAATAAGGGAGCTGCGGCCCACTCTCCTCGATACGCTCGGCCTGGTACCCGCCATCAGGCAATACGCGGAGACCACTCTCAGCCCCCTGGGGATCCACGCATCCCTGGAATCCAGAGGGAACTTCAATTCCCTGCCTCCAGAGGTGGAAGCAGGGCTCTTCCGATTTGCGCAGGGAGCGATAGGCAACATAGCCAAACACTCCCAGGCGAAAAATGTCACCATTTTCATGGAATGCAAAGCCAATGATCTGGCATTGCGTATCACCGACGATGGCAAGGGATTTGACGTTTCCGAAATCACTGGAATAGAGGAAAGCGGCAGAGGCCGCGGGTTGTTCAGCATGAAGGAAAGAATCTCCTTGCTCGGTGGTGCGTGCTTGGTGAAGTCTCAGCCCGGAGAAGGTACAATAGTGACGGCCAGAGTCCCCGTAATTCGGAGTATGGCTGATGCAGAAGATAAGAGTATTGGTGGTGGATGACCATACCATCGTGCGGGATGGTATTTGTGCCCTTCTGGCCCTGGCAGCCGACATGGAAGTAGTAGGTGAGGCAGCCAACGGTCGAGAGGCTCTGGATAGGGTCAAGGAACTAGCACCAGATGTGGTAATCATGGATATAGCCATGCCCTTGTTGGGGGGCATGGAAGCAACGCGACGGATAAGGAAGGAATTTCCCAGAACAAAGGTCTTGGCCCTCACCCAATACTCCGACAAAGAGTATGTCTTGCCGGTTATCGAGGCAGGGGCTCACGGTTTCATCAGCAAGACTGCAGCCTCTTCCGAGCTTGCCGTGGGCATCCGCTCCGTTTATCGAGGGGACTCCTTTCTATCACCCTCAGTTGCCAAGTTGCTGGTTGAAAACGTCCAGCAGGGTGGAGCATTTCAAGACAGGCGTGACCCCTATGATCAGCTGACAGGCAGAGAAAGGGAAGTGCTCAAGCTTCTGGCGGAGGGGCACACAACCCAGGCGATTGCCGATATCCTTGTCATCAGCCCCAAAACCGTCGAGGGCTACAAGACCAGCCTTATGGACAAGCTTGACATACACAATCGTGTTGACCTGGTGAAGTACGCCCTGCGCAAGGGCATCATCACCGTCTGACTCCATTAACCAGCCCGGTCTCGCTGAACATTCCACCCCCTCGCACTTGGAACGGTTCCTGCACATCCCCATTCCGTAGCATCAGAGATGAAGGTGCCAGGGGTTTTGCCCCGGGGCAAAACCAGGGTTTTTCTCCACATATCCAAGGGTTCTGGCCATCTTGGCCCGGTTTGAAACCCTCTTCCCCATACTGCCAAATTGTCCTATCGTTAGATCAGCTCGCATAGACATTACGACAAGCCGATCCCAGTGGTAGGGGCGATCGCAGAAGGAGGGTAGAGATGAACACCAGAGAGAAAGTCCTGATTGTTGACGATGAATGCACTTTCACAGATGACTTATGCTCGGCTTTGCAGGCGAAGCGCGAAGTGATTGTAGCCAGTACCGGGGCGCAGGCACAGGAAATGGCTTGGGCGGAAAGACCTGATATGGTCATCCTCGGTACATTGACGCCACGGGGAGAAGCATTCCGACTGCATCAATGGCTGAAGCAGACCTCGCAATTCGGCGACCTGCCCATCATGGTGATTGATGCACCACCCGAGAAGCAGCTACTCAAGGGATGGAACAAGGACGAAGGACTGCGCCTCGACGCTGATGACTACCTGGTCAAGCCTCTGGAGATAACGGCGATATTACCGCGGGTGGAGAAGATGCTGGACAGGTCAACGAGAAGGATAAAGGTGCTGGTCGTGGATGACCATGCCATAATCCGGGAAGGCATCAGAGCGCTGTTGGCTCTGCAGAAAGACATGCACGTGGTCGGAGAAGCGGTGAATGGACAAGAGGCACTGGAAAAGACCCTCGAGCTTTCTCCGGATGTGGTGGTGATGGACATAGTAATGCCGGTGATGAATGGCCTGGAGGCCACCAAACGCATACGCTCAAAGTCGGATCAAGCCAAGGTTCTCATGTTGAGTCAATATGACGACGAGGAAAACGTGCTGGCCAGCAGCCAGGCGGGAGCCATCGGCTTCGTGCCTAAGAGAAGCGCGGGCGCTGAGCTGCTTGATGGAATCCGATCTGTGAGCCAGGGTCAGCGCTTTGTCCATCACGCGGCCGCATAGAGAGCGGCTCCAGGCCGACTTGACTGCCGGTTAGCGCGCGGGCTTATTGCCGGCAGTCTTAGCCGTGCATTCCGCCAACAAAAAAGGGGGGGGAGCACTGTTGGCACTTGAGTCCCGGAGAGGAGCGACTATTGGAGACAATCACCATTACGCTTAATGGACGGGAAGTCAGCGGTCATCCAGGAATGACCGTTCTCGAACTGGCCTCCGAGTCTGGAGTGAGTATACCCGCACTCTGCAATGACCCTCATCTGGCTCCTTACGGCGCATGCCGCATCTGTCTGGTGGAAGAAGAACGCTCCGGCGCTCTCCTGGCCTCTTGTGTTACTCCGATAGCCTCAGGAATGGTAGTCAACACGGAATCTGCCCGGGTGTTGGACCGCCGCAAAGCCATAATCAAGCTCATGCTGGCCAGTCATCCTGATTCTTGTCTGGTGTGCGACAAGGGCAACCGGTGTGATCTGCGTCGCATTGCCTCGGAAAGCGGCATTGGCCTGATAGAATTTCAGAGAATCCCTCAGCCATCTCTCATCAAAGAAGTCAACCCGTTTCTTGAAAGAGATCTGAGCAAATGCATCCTCTGCGCCAAGTGCATCAGGGCCGATCACGAACTTGTTGTTGAGGGCGTCATTGACTACGTCGAACGCGGATTCACCTCCAGACCAGCGACGTTGAATGACATGCCTCTGGAAAAGTCCGATTGTACCTTCTGTGGCACCTGCGCGGCTTTCTGTCCCACTGGCGCACTGATGGAAAAGGACAGTCCCTATAGAGGGACTACTACCAAAACAGTGACAACTATCTGTCCTTTCTGTGGTTGTGGGTGCGGTATCTCCGTGGGAGTCAAAGACAATCGAATGGTGCGCTGCAGGCCAGA
>JAFNFZ010000265.1 GCA_017885485.1 Chloroflexota bacterium | reverse complement strand
CTCTCGCGCGCATTGTAGTTCTTCTTGTCGAAGAACACCCCACACGGATTCTCCCTGAGTTGCTGCAGCGTGATGCCCGAGGGTTCCAGGAGATGCCCCACAACCTCTTCATCCGTATTCCAGGGGAAGTACTTGCCCAAGCCCAACCTGCGGGCCAGCTCGGTCCAGAACTTCCAGTCGGCCCAGGCCTCTCCAGGGGGGTCACAAACCTGCTTACGCAGCAGTATGTATGGCAGACCGGCGTTTATGGCATAGACCATCCCCAGACCCATCTTCTCCAGGAAAGTGCAGGCTGGAAGAACGATGTCCGCCAGCTCTGCGGTCTCAGTCATGAAGGGGTTGATGACCACCACCAGGTCCAGTTTCTTCAGCGCCTCTCGGAATTTCTTGGACTCGGGCATGGTCAGGGCTGGATTGCCTCCGGTGACGATGAGGGCCTTGAAGGGATACGGCTTCCCGCTGAGTACATGATCAGGCCAGGTCATGGCCTGGCCATATGGCACCGCCTTCCCCCAGGTCTTGTAGAACATGGGGTATTCATCGGCTCCCACCGGGTCCTCCCCTACGGGTATCCTCAAATCGCTCAGACGCGGCAGAGGAGTCATGGCCCAACCGCCTTCTACGTCCACATTCCCCGTCACTGCCTGCATGATACACAGAAGGCGTTCAGCCTGAAGAGCATTGCCGCTGTGAGCAAGCGAGCAGGTGCCCGGGACGATGCACGACGGCTTGGCAGTGGCGTAGATGCGGGCTACCTTCCTGATATCACCCGCCGGTATCCAGGTTATCTCCTCCACACTCTCCGGCGTATAGGGCTTCACGTGTTCCCTCAGTTCCTCAAAACCGACGGTCCACTTCTCAACAAACTCTTTGTCGTAGAGGCCCTCTGAGATGATCACATTCAACATCGCCAGTCCAAGGGCAGTGTCCGTCCCCGGTCTGATCTGCAGGTGTATGCCT
The DNA here is from genome assembly GCA_017885485.1 of Chloroflexota bacterium. Classification (GTDB taxonomy): domain Bacteria; phylum Chloroflexota; class Dehalococcoidia; order UBA2247; family RBG-13-53-26; genus RBG-13-53-26. The sequence continues at coordinate 3,182 of JAFNFZ010000265.1, read as the reverse complement.
TCCTTGGCCAACTGCGTCCTCTTGGGGTCTATGACCACCAGTTTCAACTCGCCTCTGTGCACCCGTTCGCGCATCATGTCCGCCCAGTAGAAACGCGAGTCATCGGGGTTGTTGCCCCAGAGCACTATGCATTTGGCTTTCTCCGGGTCTTCGCTGACGAACCTTCCATAGGTAAGGAGATGGGCTACGACGCGGATGCGGAAGCAGATGCTTTCCACAGAGATCAAGTTGGGCGTGCCGAAGGCACCCTTGAATCGTTGCGTAAACGCGGCCAGCTCGATGTTCTCCACTGCCATGGACCCACAGAAAATGGCCAGCGCACGGGCACCGTACTCCTCCTTGATCTCCTTCAGCTTCGCCGCTATGGTATCCAGCGCTTCATCCCAGGTGATCCGTTGCCATTCGCCGTCCACCTTCTTCATCGGGTACCGCACACGGTCCGGAGCATTGGCATACTCCACAAGATTCTCCCCCCTGGGACACAGAAAGCCCTTGTTCAAGGGATGCTCGAGCATGCCCTCCACCTTGACCAGCTTGCCGTCCTGGACATAGGCATTGATACCGCACCCGGAAACACACAGGATGCAATCGCTCTTGATCAGCTGGCACTTGCTCTCAGGAGACTTCGGTTTCGTCATCCAGGTACCTCCCTAAACTGAATGCCTTCTCAGCAGCGCCAAGAAGGCATTTCGAACTCACCCTATCAGCCGTCTCGGTCGTCGCCGATCCAAGCAAGCGTCGTGCAATCTTCCTGGGGGCTCGCCTCAATGCTGTCGGCGGCGATTCCAGCGTAACAAATCGCACTCTCGTATGTCAATTCCAGCCCCTCAGCAGGAAAGGCATATCATCAGAACAGGTTCACCCGGGCTCACTGCGTCTCAACGGGAAGAGTCTCCACCGTCTCGCCACCCTGCAGTGGGCTGGTCAGGATGGTCTTCGCCTGCTCTGGATACATGGCCACAAACCGAAGCTCGTCATCAGTGAGGGTGAGTTGGTTATGTGCCGTAGCGTAGCGCACGACTTCCAGTACCCGCCTGGCCTCATCCCTGTCACCGAAAGTGATGCCCAACCGGTTGTACACATGCTGAAAGCCAGCCAGTCCCCCGAACTCACCGGTGGTAATGACCCTCCCCCTCGTTGGCGGCGGAGCCTCCATATCCAGGCCAAGAAGCTCATGATCGTACAGCTCATAGGTCCGACGGTCCTTCAAAGTGCCGTCCGCGTGAATGCCGGCCTCGTGAGCGAAGGCGTTCTCGCCCACCCCGGGTTGATTGATCGGTATCGGTACGCCAAACGCGTAGGAAACATAGCTGGCCAGCTTGGCCGAGATCTTGAGGTTCAGGTTATCGCCAATCTCGTAGTCCTCCATCTCCCTGGCAAACTTGATGGCCAGAATGCAGCTCAGCAGGTCGGCTTGCCCCGCCCGCTCACCCAATCCGTTCACCGAAGTATTCAAATAGGCATCGACCCCACCATCTATGGCCCCCCTCGCCCCGGCAACAGAGTTGGCCACCGCCATGCCCAAGTCATTGTGGCAGTGCAACTCAACAGGGCTCTCCACCTGCTCAGCCAGGGCCTTCACCCGCCGATAGATCGTTTTCGGGGTTTCGTAACCCAAAGTGTCACAGTATCTCAGCCGGTCCGCACCCGCATCTTGGGCCGCCTGCGCGAAGGCCACAAGGTAACCTAGATCTGTTCGAGATGCATCCTCGGCGTTGACTCCAATGGTCTTCACGCCGTGGCTCTTGGCATAGGTCACCGCAGACACCATCTCTCTGATCACAGCATTGCGATCCAACCTGCCACCGAACTTGTGTTTTATCATCTGGTCCGACGTGGATATCGAAACGTTCAGGTCCCTCACCCCGGTCGAGATTGCCTCGGTCACGTCAGAGACCAGCGCCCGACACCAACCCTCCAGAACAAGGTTGCCCGCAGCCCCCAGGTCCTTCAACTGCAGATTCCCTCGCACGTAGTTCCGCTCGATCCTGGCACAGGGAAAGGCAAACTCCGATTGATACACCCCCAACTGACCAAGGTAGATGTTCACCATGGTCTTCTGCAGTTTGGAAAGGTGAATCCTGGAGGCCTGCACCGCATCCCGGTTGGTGACATCAACGAAGTAGATCTTCGGCATGGGAATCCTCGGCTGGTTCCTGCGGAGGTCTTATGGCTTGTATCATACTCAACCAGTTCCCAGGTTGGCAAACCGCCACCACTCGGCGGTTGACAACACTTTGCTGACATAATATTATCAACCCAACACATATTATTTCCATGTTCCAAATCACAATGATTTCGACCGTGTCAGTCCCCTGCGGGACTGAGTTGAAATAAGCCACAAAACGGGAGGGTTCACCCCCCTTTCCGAATGAAGAAGAGCCGATCCCCAACGGATCGGCTTTCTTCATATCCCGGCCACCAGCGCGCCCGCCGCGAATTGTCCCTCGTTCTGAGCGGGTGCTATAATGAACCACCTCCAAGTCAGGGACACGCTGTGGAAGGACTGCCCTGAAATGAAGCTCAGCCGCGAAGAAGTGAAGCATCTGGCTCTCCTCGTCCGCCTTGGACTCAGCGAGGATGAGATAGAGAAACTTCGAGAGCAGCTCTCCAACATACTGGAGAACTTCGAAATCCTCCAGCAGGTGGATACCGCCAACGTCCCTCCCACGGCACACTCCATTGCCCTGGAGAATGTCCTCAGGGATGATGAGAGCGCGCCCTCGCTTTCGCCGGAAGACGTCCTGTCCAATGCCCCCAATCGGGAAGAGGACTATCTCAGAGTGCGGCCTGTTCTCGAGCAGTGAATATGGACCTCCATCGATTGACTATCCATGAGGCCGGCCATCTGCTCCGCCGCCGGGAAATCTCCTCCCTCGAACTGACTCAGTCCTGCCTCGACCGGATAGCAGCCGTCGAGGGCAGAACACGCGCTCTCGTCACCGTCAGCACCGGCCGCGCCCTGCAGCAGGCCGGAGAGGCTGACCGGAGGATCAAGAAGGATGAAGCCACCCCGCTCACCGGTATCCCGGCCGCCATCAAGGACAATATGTGCACCAGGGGCATCCGCACCACCTGCAGTTCCAGGATGCTGGAGAACTTCATACCACCCTATGACGCTACGGTGGTTGAGAGGCTGAACGCTGCCGGAATGGTCATGCTGGGCAAGGCCAACATGGACG
>JAFNFZ010000264.1 GCA_017885485.1 Chloroflexota bacterium | reverse complement strand
GGCCAGGAAAGGGGCTGCCTGCATTAGACGCCACAGGCCCGCCGCCCTCAGGTCTCTACTGCTGGCGGCCTCTTCCTGAATGTTCATAAACACCTTGCGGTCAATCAGCCTCGCGGCGGTCTGCCGGTTGAGCAGTCCGTTCCCGTACGATCCGGCCGATGCCCCTACAGCCCCATTCTCCCATGACTGCACATGAACTGCAAACGCGGGATGGGCCGTCCTGAGGCACGGCAGACGTCATACACTATACGGCAATGCGCTCACAAGGGTATCTCATTCCGGGGCGCGGACTTAACAGAACCGCTTCGCGGGCAGTGCAGCCATCTTTGATCAGCCAGGCTCAACCCGGGAAGGACAGACCGCCACTTACGCTGAAGATCTGTCCGGTTATCTGATTCGAATCCTCTGAAGCCAGGAACAGCGCCAGTTGCGCGATGTCATCAGGTCGGTTCATCCCGAAGGGCATCCTTTCCTCCGCCTTCTTGAAGATCCTGTAGATGTGGCTGGTGGGGTCGGCCATGGCGTAGTCGTAGCCCGGCGTGTCTTTGGTCACCGTGGTACATATCGTGTTTATTCGGATTTGCCATCGGGCCGTCTCCTGCGCAATCACCTTGGTCATCAGCACCAGCGCTGCTGCGGCCCCCCCGATCAGGGATTCCCTCGGGGTTGGCGTTCTTCCCGCATCAGTAGTGATAATGATTATCTTGCCGCTCTGCCTTTCTATCATGTGATCCATGACAGCTCGCACACAGTAGAGCCTGGAGAGCCAGTGACTCCTGACCACATCCAGGTAGAGTTCGGGGTCAATCTTGTTGAAGAATTCGGGGGGAGCCCCGCCTCCTGCCCCGCTGGCCACCAGGATGTCGATCTTGCCCATCTTCCGGATTGCGCCGTCCACCATCCGCCGTACTTCCTCATAGTTCCAAATGTCGGCTTGTTCGAAGCTGGCTTGTCGCCCCATGCCTCTGATGTCCTCCAGCACATTCAGAGCATGATCCTGGTTTCTTCCGTTCAGCACGATGTCCGCCCCGTTTCGTGCCAGTGTAAGGGCGATTGTCTTGCCTATGCCCTTAGTCGATCCGGTTACCAGAGCTGCCTTACCTGTCAGGTCTGCCTGCATGGTCTGCCTCCCCCATCGTCTAATAGGTCATGCTATAGAACCCGCGCCTTNNACTGAGCAAGCTTTTTGAGCCCATCGAAATCGCCGATGTGCAGGTCAAGAACCGCATTGTCATGTCTCCCATGGGGCTGGGCCGGGCCACCGCGGACGGCTACGTCACTGATGGTATGGTTGACTTCTATATCGAGAGAGCCAAGGGCGGCGCCGGGCTGATCTATGTTGTCTGCGGATACAACGACTTCTGCGTCTATCTGCCAACCATCCCTGCCCTGGAGGACGACAAGTTCCTCCCCGGGCTTAGGAGGCTGACTGAGGCCATGCACGAGCATGGCGCCAGGGTCTTTGCCCAACTGATGAATATGGGATCATCGTGCTTCGGCACTGCCGATGGCAGCCCGCCGCCAGCGCCCTCGGCCATCCTCAACACCCTGACCAGGTTCATGCCCCGTGCAATGACCACCGCGGAGGTAAAGCTGCTCATTGAGCATTTCGCTGAAGGGGCCTGGAGGGCCAGGGAGGGTGGCTTCGACGGGGTAGAGCTGGTGGGCAACGGCGGCTATCTGATGAACCAGTTCCTCTCGCCGCTGACCAACCAGCGCAGCGACGAATACGGCGGGGACTTTGAGAGGCGAATGAGGTTTCCCATAGAAGTGGTCCGGGCTATAAGGGCCAGACTCGGCCCCGGTTTCCCCATCTCCTATCGCGCCTCCGGTGACGAGTTCATGAAAGGCGGCAACCGGCAGGAGGAAATGAAGACGGTGGTCAAGGCCCTTGAAAAGGCTGGCATTGATCTGGTCAACGTGACGGCCGGATGGCATCAGTCCTTTCTGCCGCTGGTTTCCATGGACGTCCCCCGCGGTACCTACGTTTACCTCGCCGATGGCATCAAGCAGGTGGTNNGGGATGGGACGGCCTTTCCTGACCGACCCCGAATGGCCCCGGAAGGCCGCGGAGGGACGCTATGACGAGATCCGCCAGTGCACTGCCTGTGATCAGCGCTGCCTCGATGCTGTCTTCTCCCTGAAGGAGATCACCTGCACCTTCAACCCGGCTGCTGGGAGAGAGAGGGAGTACGCCCTCATCCCCGCCAAGAAACCCAAGAAGGTGCTCGTGATAGGCGGCGGGCCGGCCGGTATGGAGGCTGCTCGCACCCTGGCTCAGCGGGGCCACCGGGTCACCCTGTTCGAGAAGTCGCACAAGCTCGGCGGTCAACTGAACCTGGCCGCGGTGCCGCCCGGGCGGGGCGAGTTCGCCACCGCCGTTGATTACCTCTCCAGAGAGCTCTATAGAGTCGGCGTCAAGGTGGAGCTGGGTCAGGAAGCCGATGTGAAAACCGTCAAGAAGCATAAGCCCGACGCGGTGGTGGTGGCCACCGGCGCTACTCCTTTGCGGCCTGGCATTCCTGGCATCGATGGCAGCAACGTGGTTGGGGCCTGGGATGTCCTGGAGCAGAAAACGGCGCTGGGCAAACGGGTGGTGGTCATCGGTGGTGGGGCGGTGGGCATGGAGACAGCCCTGTTCATCGCCAGGCAGGGGCCGATGTCGGCCGAATCGGCTGTGTTCCTGGCCTTGGGGGAAGGCCTGGATGCCGAGACCGCTGTCCAGATGGTCCGAAGCGGCCCCCAGGTCACCATACTGGAGATGCTGGACCGCATCGGGCAGGACATGGGTCCGACCACCAGGTCCTCTATAAGATTCGCCCTGCGCTTGCACGACGTGAAGGTTATCACCCGCGCGACTGCCCGTCGCATCACGGAGGCGGGTGTAGTCTATGAGCGCGAAGGGAAAGAGGAGATGGCTGAGGCAGATGCAGTAGTCATCGCCATGGGTTCGAAATCTGAGAGCGGTCTCTTTGAGGCGCTTCAAGGCGCGGTGCCGGAGGTGTACCCCATCGGCGATTGCGTCAAGGCGAGGACCGCCTGTGAGGCCATCGAAGAAGCCGCCCTGATCGGTCGGAAGATATAGACGCCTTCGGCGGAGCCACGGGGGTTGGTCACAACTTGACAGATGGTCATGACCGCCAAGACCCGCGCTTCACACTCAAGAGGGCGGGCAGCTCTGACCATCTTTCTTCGCCTTTTGCGCATACCCCACCGCCCCAACTCGCTTCGCTCAGCGCCTTGGTACGTCTCTTCCCACGCGGCCTTCGCCGGAATGCCAGTCGGTCACCTCAGCGGCCGTGGAACAAGGTCTCCGCCCAAGATGACTGGTTCGGCCTGACCCTGCCAACCTAGCCCGCGCCTGGGCCGCGACCCCGTTCCTGCCCAACCTCTGCAGGCGCCCCTCCCAGTGCGCTTGATTCCCAATTAAGCGCACTCCAGCTTTGACCTCGCTGCCTGCTCCAGACCTCTCCTGTTGCTGTCGAGGTATTGCGCCATACATAACAAACACAGCTCTTGATGTCCTCAGCGTAAAGGTCTCAGAGGTAGCCTCACTTCAAGGCGCACTCGCTTCGTCTTTGCCTGCCTTGCTGTCACCGGACAGGCAAATTAGCGAGTGTTTCGTTACTTGAAACACAAATTTCAAACAGTGTGAAAGGTGGCTCGCTGTTGACGGCTGTGAAAAGTCAATCTCGTTTGACAACTGGCCAGACTCACAATTATGATGTACTTCCATATATGGAAATATACCATGGCAAAGAATAATGACAGCTGGTGGTGAGAAACAGCCATCAACTGATCAGGTAGCCCAATTCCTGCGATATCTGGCTGAAATACTTCCCAACATCACACCAATGCCTCCTGAGGTGATGGCTCACTTTGGAGGCCATCTCAACCCTATTCATCCCAAACTCAGTTCTCACCTTGTTGCCGAGCCCCCCGTCTTCTATCGCATGGCTGGCATGCTGTGTGGGGACACCAAGCCAACAATGGGAGAACTCAGCGGAGCCCTTTCACTGCCCCTGTCCACCGTGAGCCGCATGGTCAGCCTCCTGGAGGAACACGGCTATGCGCAGAGATTGCCCGACCCTGCGGACGGGAGGGTGGTCAGAGTAGCTCTGACAAATGTCGGCCGACAACTCCACGAGGCCATCAAGAGCCATGCAGCACGCAGTGCCCGGAGCATTCTTGGTTGTCTGACACCGGAGGAGCAGATCATCTTGCTCACTTTGCTGGCCAAAGTGGCCTCCAACTTGAACAGGGATGCACGATGACTTTCTGGCGTTCCTATTCCATTTTCCAAGTATTTCCATTGTGGAACTATGTGGCGGGCAACTGAAAGGAGCGTTCAATGTGGCATTTGACTAGGTTGGCGCTGCGCAGTCGACTGGTGACCCTGGCAATAGTAGTCTTGCTGGCTGGAGTGTCTATCTGGGCCATCTTCGGCCTCAAGATGGAGTTGATACCTGATATCGAGTTTCCGTACACCACGGTCATTACCGTCTACCCTCAGGCCTCGCCTGATGAGGTAGCGAGCAGGGTCTCTACTCCTATTGAGGAGTTCATCTGGGAACGCTGGGAGGGGAAGAGTCTAAAGCACGTAACCTCAACCTCCGCTGACAGCATCTCTGTCATCTTTGCGGAATTCGAATTCGGCACCAATATGGACAAGGTGACTGACACTCTGCGCCAGGGTATTGGTGAACTGGAACTTCCACCTGAGGTGCTCAGTTTTCCCCAGACCAATCCTGACATCGGAGAAAACCCCCGGGTCATCCCCATCAATCTGACGACCATGATGCCGTTGGTGACTCTCAGCCTCAGCGGGGACCTTCCTCCTGATCAGCTAAAGGAGATTGCTGACACACAGATCGTGCCTGCGCTGAGAGAAGTCAAGGGCGTTCTGAGCGTGGAGACCGAGGGTGGCGAACGGGAACAGGTCATAATTGCCCCCGACCCCGAGAAGATGAACCAGTACAACATCTCCATGTCCCAGATCATCAGTCGCCTTGCACCTGAATATGCTTCGCTGGCCGGGATCGAGGACACTCCGCTGGGAACTGACGATGTTGTGCTTGGACAGATAGCTGAGGTTGGCCAAGGGCCAGCACCGATGGCAGTGGTCACACGCACCGATGGCCAGCCCAGTCTGACCATCAATGTGGTTAAGGACGACACGTCTAACACAGTCAAAGTGGCCAATGCAGTGGTGGCCAAGGCCAATGAAATAGGAAGAGGCCTGGGCAATGACAATGTGGAGATCACCGTTGTGTCTGACCAGTCGGATTTCATTGAGTCCAGCATAGCGACACTGGTGGAAAAGGCGGTGGTCGGTGGCGCTCTGGCGATAGCGGTAGTCTTCCTCTTCCTAATGGCGGTGCGCGCCTCGCTGGTCACCGCGATATCCATTCCATTGAGTATGTTGTTCGGTTTTCTGGCTATGCGCTTGTCCGGGATAACCATCAACATTCTCACCCTGAGCGCTATGTCCATTGCGGTCGGTCGCTTGATTGATGACAGCATTGTCATGGTAGAGGTCATATACCGCCGTCTCCAGAAAGGCGAGGACTTCAGGGAAGCGGCTATTGGCGGTGCAAAAGAGGTGGCCACGCCGATCACGACAGCAACTCTGGCGACGGTGGCTATCTTCCTGCCACTAATGTTTGTCGGCGGCATTGTGGGCGAAATGTTCATACCGTTTGCCCTGACGGTAACCTTCGCCATGCTCGCCTCGCTGCTAGTGGCATTGATGGTGGTGCCAACCCTGTCCAGATTCTTGGTGGGTGGAAAGGCCAAGGCCAAGGTTAAGGCGTCCTGGTACGAGAAGGCCTATACACCTGTGTTGAAGTGGGCGCTTGGACACCGTGCTCTCACCCTGGCCATCGCCGGAGTGCTATTTGTGGGCAGCCTGGGCCTGCTGCCGATGATCGGCACCTCATTCATGTCAGGCATGAGTGAGAAGATGCTCATTGTGGATATACAGATGCAGCCGGGGACTGATATCAGGGTTACCAGCGAGGTGGCAGCTCAGGTGGAGGCACTGTTGAACGGCAACAAAGAGATCAAGGACTACTTCACTACCATCGGCACCTCCACCTCTCTGACAGGCGCTATAGGCGCTGCTTCGGGCGGCGGCTCAAATACCGCTCAGATCAATGTCTACCTTGACTCCGGGGCCAATATGGACAAGGAGGCTGAAGCCCTGCGCCTTGCCGTACAGGAGATAGCCGGGGGTGAAGGCATAGCCGTGTCTACGTCAGCGTCGGGCGGGGCTGAGATGGGATTCTCCGGGGTGGACATATCGATCCAGGGAGAAGATCCTGATGCCATAGCCAGGACCACTGGCGAGCTTTACACGGGACTTCAGGGGTTAGACGGGTTGGCCAACCTTGAGAGCGAACTGACCATGGTGGTACCCAAGCTTGATATTGCCATGTCTCCCAGCAAGATGGCAGAGCTGGGACTCTCTCAGGCTCAACTGGAGCAATTGCAGCAGGACTTCTACTTTCTTATGATGGGCGACAATGTGCGCGGTGTGGAAGCCAACATCAATGGATCGAATCACCCCGTCTTCATCAAAGGAGTGGCTCAAGGTCTAACCGGCGTGGAAGAAGCTGAAACACTGAGAATCGGCTGGCCCGATTCCGTGGCGCTGACTGATGTCGCCGATGTGGCGCTGCTGCAGAGGCCGACTCACATCAGCCATACCGACCTGAGACTCTCGGCGACTATCAGCGGCGCGGTGACCGCGAAGAACGTGGGCGCAGTCAACCAGGCAGTTCAGAAGAAGATCGACAGTCTATCGCCCCATGATGGAGTAGAGGTGAAGATGGGTGGTGTGGCTGAGGAGATGAGCAGCACATTCTCCCGTATGGGCATTGCCATAATAGCTGCCATCGGGATTTCTTTCCTCATACTAGTCCTCATGATGCGGTCGATACTCAATCCGCTGATCATAATGGTCAGCTTGCCGCTGGCATCCGTCGGCGCCCTGCTGGGACTGCTTATCAGTGGCTACACACTGGGAGTATCGGGCATGATGGGGGTTTTGATGCTGGTGGGCATCGTCCTCACCAATGCCATCGTGCTTATTGCTGTGGTGGAGCAACTGCGCAAGGGGGGCATGAGTACCTACAACGCCCTGGTCCAAGGAGGGCAGACTAGGCTGCGCCCAATTTTGATGACGGCTCTGACCACGATATTCGCCATGGTTCCGCTCGCTCTGGGAGTAGGCGCGGGGACCATCATAGCTGCTGAGCTGGCAGTCGTGGTCATTGGCGGTCTTTTCAGTTCGACGCTGTTGACGTTGGTGGTGATACCGGTACTCTACAGCCTGACGGATCGCTTCCGCCGTCGCGTTCCCGTCAAAGCCGATGTGACTACTGACACGCCACGAGTTGTCTAGGCCAAGAGCGCCTTGGATACGGAGGGGATCACAGTGGAAGACTGCGAGTGGGGTTATGCTATTTGATCTGCGCGATGAGGCTGAATGCCTGCAACTCAACACCTGTCCAGACTGCTGCATCACACTAGAAGCTTGGAATGTGCAACGACAGAT
>JAFNFZ010000263.1:7297-8977 GCA_017885485.1 Chloroflexota bacterium | reverse complement strand
CCAGGCCTCCTCTCCCTTCTTCTCCTCTTCTCAGCGACCTTAAGGCGAGCTAGAGAGCGCCGCAGTGCAGCCTCGGCCGAGGCAAGATCCACCCCTACACCGGGATGTTTGAGCTGTTCCTCAGCGCGCCGTTTGGCCGCCTCGGCACGAGCCGCATCTATCTCATCAGCGCGCTCAGCAGTGTCAGCCAGGACGACCACCTTGTTGTCCTGCACTTCAAGGAAACCACCGCTCACTACTATGAAGATCTCTTCACCTTCCTGNNCTTCGACGGCATCCTCTATTGCCCCGACCATGAAGAAGGCCTGCTCCGGTAGAGCATCATGCTTTCCCTCAAGAATCTCCTTGAAACCGCGCACGGTCTCCTTGATGGGAACGTATTTGCCCTTCCTGCCGGTGTATGGCTCCGCAACAGACATGGGCTGCGAGAGGAATCTCTGGATACGCCGAGCACGAGCCACAGTGAGCTTGTCTTCTTCCGAGAGTTCCTCAATGCCGAGTATGGCAATGATGTCCTGCAGCTCCTTGTACCTCTGCAAAACCCTTTGAATAGCCCTGGCCACATTGTAGTGCTCTTCACCTACGATCCTGGGATCAAGAATACGCGAGGTGGAAGTCAGCGGGTCCACAGCCGGATAGAGCCCGAGGTCAGCGATGGAGCGTTCCAGAGCAATCACCGCATCGAGATGGCCCATNNTTGGTGGAAGTGATCCTCTCTTCCAGTGCTCCCACTTCCGTGGAGAGCGTTGGCTGGTAGCCGACCGCTGACGGCATTCGTCCCAGCAGCGCCGATACCTCCATGCCAGCCAGGACATAGCGATAGATGTTATCTATGAAGAGGAGGACGTCCTGCCCCTCGACGTCTCGGAAGTACTCCGCCATGGTCAATCCAGTCAGAGCAATGCGCGCTCTGACTCCAGGGGGTTCATTCATCTGGCCAAAAACCAGGGCGGTTCGGCTGATGACGCCGGAGGCCTTCATCTCCAGCCAGAGGTCATTTCCTTCGCGAGACCGCTCGCCCACGCCAGCGAATACAGAGACACCCCCATGAACAGTGGCGATGTTATGGATGAGCTCCTGAATGATGACCGTCTTGCCTACGCCGGCACCCCCGTAGGCACCGATCTTGCCTCCCTTGGTGAAAGGAGTGATCAGGTCAATGACCTTGAGCCCAGTTTCCAGCATCTGGGTGCTGGTCTCCTGGTCCTCAAAGGAGGGCGGTGTCCGATGAATGGGCCAATGCTGCTCAGCCTTGACGGCACCGAGGTTATCTAGAGGCTCCCCCATGACGTTGAACAACCGACCAAGGGTGGCATTTCCCACGGGCACAGAAATGGGACCCCCTGTGTCGGTGGCCTCGGCCCCCCTCTCGAGACCCTCGGTTGGAGTCATGGATAGGCACCTTACCCAGTTGTTGCCCATGTGGCTCTGAACTTCGAGGACCATTTTGTCACCATCTCGGGCAATCTCAACGGCGTTGAACAGCGGCGGCAACTCTTCAGAGGGGAACTCTATGTCAACCACTGTGCCAATCACTTGAGCGACTCTGCCCTTGGCCATACATACCTCCTAGGTTAGTGCCTCTGCTCCGCCAGTGATATCGAGAAGTTCTTTGGTAATCATATCCTGACGTGCCTTGTTGTACATCAAGGTCAAATCTTCGGTGAGTTCTTTGGCGTT
>JAFNFZ010000263.1:0-7184 GCA_017885485.1 Chloroflexota bacterium | reverse complement strand
GGACGATCTCCGATGCCGGTGAACTCAGCTCGAACCTCACGACTGTAGCGCAGCATGTAGTCTCTGCCCTTGCGACCTACAGTGATCAGAACCGAAGGAGAGATCTGCTCCAGCAGGAAGCTCCCTATGCTGCGGTTCATGTTGGCATTGAGGCCGCCGCACAACCCGCGATCAGGCGTGATGTGAACTATTTCAATCCTTTTCACGTCCCGGCTTTCCAGCAGGGGGTGAACACTGCCCCCCTGCTCTGCAACCAGATCGGACAGAACCTGCTGGATCTTCTCGGCATAAGGTCTGCCGGCCAGGTCGCGCTCCTGAGCCCTCCGCATCTTGGACGTAGCCACCATCTCCATAGCTTTGGTGATTTTCGCCGTTGACTGGATGCTGCGGATGCGCCGCCGAATCAGTCGTATGTTAGCCAATCTGTTTCGGTTGCTCCGATATCAGTTCCTGTTGCCAAACAGCATCAGGCGTCTTGAGACCTGCTCTGGCGTGTCCAACCTTGCTTGAACTCAACAATGGCCTTCTTCAGGGACTCCTCTGTCTCTGGAGCCAGATCCTTGCTGCTGGCGATGGCTTCGCCTACCTCAGGATGGCTGGTCTCCATGAGTTTCTGGAGATCATCCTCAAACCGAATGACACTATCCACAGGTACATCGTCCAGATACCCGTTGGTCACGGCATACAGGATGATGATTTGCTTCTCCAAAGACAAGGGACTGTACTGAGGCTGCTTGAGGATCTGGGTGCTTCGCTGGCCTCTCTCAAGCTGAGCCTTTGTTGCCTTGTCCAGATCAGCGGCACCAAACTGGGCGAAAGCAGCCAGTTCACGGTACTGAGCCAACTCCAGCCTGAGTTTGCCGGCCACCTTCCTCATGGCTTTGCTCTGCGCCGATCCGCCTACCCTGGAAACGGAGAGCCCCACATTCATGGCCGGGCGGATGCCGGCATTGAACAGGTCTGTCTCCAGATAGATCTGGCCATCGGTGATGGATATCACATTGGTGGGAATGTAACCTGAGATGTCGCCCAACTGCGTCTCGATAATGGGCAAGGCAGTAAGAGAGCCGCCGCCATATTCGGGGGCCAGCTTGGCCGCCCTCTCCAGCAGACGGCTGTGAAGATAGAAAACGTCGCCGGGATAAGCTTCACGGCCCGGAGGTCGCCGCAGCAACAGGGAGATCTCGCGATATGCCCAGGCATGCTTGGTCAGGTCATCATAGATCACCAGGGCATCCTTGCCCTGTTCCATGAACTCTTCACCCACAGCGCAGGCTGCGTAGGGACAGATGTACTGCATGGAAGCAGGGTCGGAGGCGTTGCCAGCCACTACAATGGTGTGTTCCATGGCGCCATAGGACTCCAGAGTGGCCACTATCTGGGCCACCTTGGATGTCTTCTGACCGATGGCTGCGTAGATGCAGACAAGATCCCCGCCCTTTTGACTGATAATCGTGTCAATGCAGATGGTCGACTTGCCAGTGAAGCGGTCACCGATGATCAGCTCACGCTGTCCACGGCCGATGGGGATGATGGCGTCAATGGCCTTGATGCCAGTGTGCACTGGAACGTTCACCGGTGCACGACGGACAACGTTCGGTGCCACGATCTCCAGAGGACGCACCTTGTCATGCCTGATGGGGCCCTTGTCATCAAGCGGTCTCCCCAGGGGGTCAATCACCCGGCCAATCAGGCCTGCTCCCACTGGCACCTCGAGGATTCTTCCAGTGCATCGAACCTCATCACCTTCTTTGATGGCCAGGGCATCGCCGAGGATGACAGCGCCCACCCCATCTTCCTCCAAATTGAGAGCCAGGCCCATGACGTCACCTGGGAACTGCAGCAACTCGTTGGCCTTGGCACCCGACAGACCGTGGATGCGGGCCAGTCCATCAGCTACCTCAACTACGGTGCCCACGTCGACCATGGTTGCCGTGGTCCCGAACTCCTCTATCTGTCGTCTGATGACAGAAGCAATATCATCACCACGAGTGGTCATGCTATCTCACCTCCAATGCAACTTCTGCAGGCATAACCAGGAGCATTCTCAAACAGGCAACGAGCGCCCTTAAGGTAAACAGCACTCTCTGATCCGTAGATCAAGCCAGGCTCCTGCGGAGTTCCTGCAGCCTGGTACGCACACTCCCATCCATCAGCTCATCTCCCACCCGCACCACTAATCCCCCTATGACCCCGGGATCAACCTTCAGATCAAGCATCACGGTCTTGCCGGTGATCATAGCCACACCTCTCCCTATCCTCTCCTTTTCCGGCTCAGTAAGAGGAATAGCCGTAGTCACATCCGCTTCAACTATCCCTTTGTGGGCATAGACCAGGCGTCGGTACTCAGTCACGAGGTTAGGTATCATGCGGAGGCGGTTCCTGGCGGCCAGGAGCCTGGCCAAGTTCAGGGCCGCAGGCGCGATGTCGCGGAGCGCCAGATGCAATAGCTCCGTCTTCCTCACATGACTGATCCGCGGATTCTCCAGGAACGAGACCACTTCCGCATCCTGCAGGACACCGGCCATGATCTCCAGGTCGGACTGCCATCTATCCAGTTGCCCACTGTCCAGGGCAATCTGGAACACTGCCTGGGCATGCCTTCTGCCCGAGATACCCTTGCCCATTGATCTAGTTCAAGTCACCTTTCCTAGAGGCAAGTCCATCCTGCAACACCTTCTCGATTAGCTGCTGGTGGGCTTTTCTGTCCAGTGACTGTTCAATAACCTTTTCGGCAGCCAGGACCGCCAGATCGGCAAACTCCCGACGCAGTTCGTTGAGACTCTCGTCCCTCTCCATGGCGATCTCAGCTCTGGCTTTGGCAATGAGGACTTCTGCCTCTTTTCTGGCTTCGGCCCTGGCGTCCTCCTTGATCCTGTCGGATGTTTGCGATGCCTGAGCCACCATTGCCTGGCCTTCTCTGCGCCCGGCCTCGATCTGTGCTTTCACCGTTTCTTCGGCGCGGGCCATTTCCTGCTTCATCTGCTCGGCCTGGTCCAGGCTTTCCTTGATCTTGGCCGCTCGCTGATCCAACATCCTGGTCATTGGTTTGTACAAGACCAGCGTCAACAGCCCCAACAAGAGGAAGAAGTTAACTACGAAAGCCAGCAACTGTGGTAAGTCAATCCCCAGTTTGTCGAGCATACCAGCTCCTCTTCAATAGACTAGGTATGCTATGGCGTGCCAAGTATTAGCACTACCAGAGCAAATGATCCCACAAACAACATCCCACTCAGCAGGATCGCCAGAACAAACACCAAGACGGGGATAGGTATACTTCCATTTCCCATGTCTCCTCCTTAACTCTGATCGGCCTTGTGCAATACTGCTTATGCCGCTGTCTTGGCGACCATGGCAAGAATAATCGATACGATCAGGGCATAAATGCCGATCGCTTCAGTGAGAGCGGCAACCAGGATCATGTTGGTCAGGATCGCACCTCGGGCTTCGGGGTTGCGTCCCAGGGCGGTGACCGTGGCATAACCAATCAGCCCCAACCCCAGCGCCGGTCCCAGCAGCCCTATGCTACCGGTCAACCCTACGGCAAGCCATTTGACAGTTTCTGGATCCATCTACAATCCTCCTTTCGTTTTCCCTGTAGTGTCAGTAACCTGTCAGTGTTCCTCCCCCTCATGGGCCACTGCTATGCTGGCGAATACCAGAGTCAGGCCTCCGAATATGAGGGCCTGGATGAACCCGATGAGCAGCTCCAGTCCGTAGAACGGTATTGCCATGACCCAGGGGATGAGGAAAGTGGCCGACAACACCAGTATCTCCCCTGCGGTCATGTTACCGAAGAGACGGAAGGCAAAGCTGACCATCCGCATCATGTGGCTGAATGCCTCCAGCCCGCCGATAATGATGTTGATGACACCGGTGACTATGGACATGAGAGCGTCCGCAACCTTGCCCTTGAAAAACAGCTTGAACCCTCTGGCAAGCTCCTTCACGTTGACGTACTCGCCGATGTAGTTGCGAAATCCCTTCCCGGTGAGGCCCCACAGCTCAATGAACAGCACGGCCATAAGGGCCAGAGCCAGAGTCATGTTTATGTCTGTGCTGGCCGAGCGGAGGAGGGGTGGCTTGGCAATGACCTCGGCCAGAGACTGGTCAACGGCCACGGTCTCACCTTCGACCAGGCCCTCATGATACTCAAATTCGCCGGCCTTCGGAGCCGTCACCTCAACAGGAGTCCCTGATCCATCATCTATTCTGAGGACGACCTCTCCTTCTTCTACCCTGATCACATCCTTGCCCTCATCAGGATGCGCTGCAAGCTCAATCACCGTCCCGGCTACCGGAGACACAACTTCTTCTTCCTCACGGACATAGATGCCGGGTCCGTAGACGGGGAGAAGAGCGAGATAGGCGTTGAACAGAACGAAGATGAAGATGGTAGCGATCACGGGGAAGAACCTGCGGCCGTTCTTGTGCCCAGCCACACTCTCCACGAAGCTGAGGAGGAGTTCCAGAGCAGCCTCAAACAGCCCCTGCAACCGGCCTGGGATGATCTTCATCTTCCGGGTGGCCGCAAAGGCAAGAGCAACGACTGCAAGAACGGTGACCCAGGAAGCAAGCAGAGTGTTCGAGATGGCCAGTGGGCCCGCTTCGAACAGAATGTCACCCTTGAAGAATGAGTGGATCTCGAGGGGGGGTACATCCAGGAGACCGATGACCCTCTCTCCCAGAAGACCTTCGCCAATGGCACCGCCAATCAGCCCGACCAGGAAGAGAACCAGGACAACGGCGGCTATGATGACCAGGAGGCGGGTAGAGCATCCGAGGCTAGGCATTACTCACCGTTTTCGTCTTTGCCTCTTCCTTCCCTCATGAGCGGCGAGATCATGCGATAGGTGCCATAAAGGGCCACTGCCAGTCCCAGGACAATCCCAACCAGCGTAAATACTATCGAAGTGCCAAGTTTGTTGTCAACCCAAATCCCCCCGAGTATCCCGCCGGCCACTGATATGCCGATGTACCAGCCGATCCCCATAAGCCGCGCTGCCAGCACCCACTTGTTCATCCTGGTTCTGCCCTCTGCCCGGGGGTTGACTCCTCACTATACTATCGGCAACGATGTGGGTCAATCACACGCGGCGTCTTTGTCACACGCGGCGTCTTCTTGCAGGTCAGGTGAGGAATAGCCTATAATACCGCTACCCAACAAAGGCCATGAGCAAAAGACTAGAGGATATGACCCAACAGCGGACTGCCAAAGTGCAGCAACTGCGCCAGCGCGGGATCAATCCATATCCCAACCGCTATACCCGCACCCACACCGCACAGGAAGCCAAGGCACTGGTCGAAGAAGGCAAAGTGGCTCCCAACGCGGTGTACAGCGTTGCCGGTCGGATCGTGGCCCATCGCGATATGGGCAAAGCTACTTTTGTTGACCTACAGGATGGTTCGGGAAGAATCCAGACCTATTTCGCCAGTGAGCACATAGGCTTGGAGAAATACGAGATCCTTCATGACCTCGACCTGGGTGACTTCGTCGGCGTGAGGGGGACATTGTTCAGGACCCGGAGAGGGGAAATCACCGTCAACGTATCAGACTTCACCATCCTGGCCAAAGCTCTTCAGCCACTGCCCGAGAAATGGCACGGACTGGTTGACGTGGAGAAACGATATCGCCAGCGCTACCTGGACCTCATCTCCAACCAGGAAACCAAGGACATATTCGTCAAACGCAGCCACATCATTGCGGCCATACGGCGCTTCCTTGAGGGCAGAGGTTTCATCGAGGTCGAGACGCCTGTTTTCCAGCCTGTGGCCGGCGGGGCCAGGGCTCGTCCTTTCGTTACTCACCACCAGGCTCTCGATCAGGATTTCTACCTGCGGATAGCCACGGAGCTATACCTGAAGCGAATGATCGTCAGCGGCTTTGACAAGGTCTACGAGATAGGTCGTATTTTCCGCAACGAAGGCATCTCCATCAAACATAACCCCGAGTTCACCACACTGGAAAGCTACGAGGCATATGCCGACTACAATGATGTCATGGCCATGCTGGAGGAGATGGTGTCCTGTGTCGCCCGAGAGGTGCTGGGGGGCATGAAGGTCAACTACGGCGATCATGCGCTGGACTTCGCTCCTCCCTGGAAGCGCGTCACCCTGAGCGATGCCGTTCAGGAGTATTGCAGTCTGGACCTTGATGAATGTCTCTGTGACGGGGGCCAGCGGCTGCGTCGGGCGATGGAAGACAAGGGAATGGAGCTTGACCAGACCATGAGCCCGGCGTACCTGGTTGACAAGCTGCTTTCCGAGTTTGTCGAGCCCCGCCTCATTCAACCGACTTTCCTCCTTGACTACCCGGCAGATACCACACCACTGGCCAAGACCAAACCTGACAACCCTCGAATAGTGGAAAGGTTTGAAGCCTTCGCGGCCGGGATGGAGTTCGCCAACGCTTTCACCGAGCTCAATGACCCCATTGAGCAGGCAGCGCGGTTCACCCAACAAGAGGAATGGCGCGCCCGCTTTGGTGACGAGGAAGCCGAGCACTATCAAGAGGATTTCATCACGGCACTGGAACACGGTATGCCACCCACGGGCGGTCTCGGGGTGGGCATAGACCGCCTGGTGATGCTGCTCACGAATCAACAAAGCATACGTGAGGTAATCCTCTTCCCCCAACACAAGACGAAGTGGTAAAGTTAGCATAGCAGTCTCTGCCGGCAGGGGAGTATGCTGAGTATCCAGTTCATCAGACAGAACACCAATCTGGTCAGACAAGCCCTGGAAAATCGGCACGACAGTGCGCCGCTGGACGACATCCTGCGGCTTGATGACCAGCGACGCAAGCTGCTCACCGATGTGGAGTCGCTTCGGGCGCAACGCAGGCAAGAGAGCAGGAAATACGGCCAGATGAAAACGGCCCAAGCAGAAGCGGAAGTCGCCCTGTCGGAAGAGGTGACTCAGGAATTGGCCAACGTCCGCCAGCAAATCAAGCTGGCCGAGGCCGAGGTGGAGACGGTCGACGAGCGTCTGCACGACCTCTTGCTGAGGGTTCCCAATATCCCAGACGTCTCCGTGCCCATCGGCAAGGAATCTTCAGACAACGTCGCGGTACGAACCTGGGGAACCCCGCCGCAGTTCGATTTCCGTGCGCGGCCGCATTGGGAGCTGGGCGAAGCACTTGACATAATCGACTTCGCGAGGGGGGTCAAACTCAGCGGCACGCG
>JAFNFZ010000262.1 GCA_017885485.1 Chloroflexota bacterium | reverse complement strand
CGACTCCCGCGGCCGGACTGCCCCAGCCCTCGGAGCAGGTGGTTTTGGCGGCAGCGGAGCGCAAACCGGCGACAGCGCTGTCGGTTGAACTCGAATGGTCGGGCCAGGATGGAAAAGCGGTGGAACCTCCCAAGGTGGAGGACCTGATACAGGACTGCCTGGATCTGGCGGGTGAGGAAGTGGGAGCGCACGGGGGAACGGTAGCCTGGTTCACCGGGAGTGGACTTGTGGCACTGTTCGGGGCGCCGGTAGCAGATGAGCATGCTCCACAGAAAGCGATCCACGCTGCTCTTGCCATCCGGAAGCGAGCAAAGGGCTTCGGCCAGACCGGCAACTGCCTCGATGTCCGCATCGGGATCAACAGCGGCAGTGTCCTGACTAGGAGGACTGCCGACGGGCCGCCTCTACAACAGGCCGCCGGGGGAAGCACCGTCGATCTGGCGGCCAAGGCGCGGAATGCAGCCGAGCTGGGCGCGGTGGTGGTGACCAAGAGTGCGTATGACCTGACCCGGCATGAGTTCGCGTTCGAGCCGGCGGGTGAACTGTGGATGAGAGAGCCGGTGGGCATCTACCGATTGGTGGGATTGGCCAGCGCCCGGGGCAAGCTGCCGACGGCATCGGCCGGGGACCTGAGCCGGTTCGTAGGGCGAAGGCAGAAGATCGAGGCCCTGGTAGAAGCTCTGGATAGGGCCAAGACGGGATCAGGGCAGGTGGTGGGGATCGTGGGTGAGGCCGGGATAGGCAAGTCGAGGCTTCTTCTTGAGTTCAGCAAAGAGGTCGCCGGTCAGGATATCACCTATCTAGAGGGAAGCTGCATCTACTATGGAGCGTCCATTCCCTATCTGCCCTTCTTGAGAGGGCTGCGGTCCTATTTCGCCATAGCCGACAGCGAAGATCCGTCAGTCGCCACCAGAAGAATAGAGGAGAAGCTGTTGGCCCTGGACAAGAGGCTGGCCGACATGCTCCCGCCGCTGCAGGATATCCTGTCTCTGAAGGTGGATGATGAAAGCTACCTCGGACAGGAACCGCAGAGGAAGAAGGAGAGGGTCTTTGAGGCCATCCGCGGCCTTCTGGTGCATGAGAGCCGGCACCGGCCTCTCGTAGTCGCCGTCGAAGACCTCCACTGGGTTGACACTAGCACTGAGGAGTTCCTGTCCTATCTCATCGACGGGATCGCCGGCAGCCATATCCTGCTGATCCTGCTATACCGGCCCGAATATGTGCACGCCTGGGGCAGCAAGGCCTGCTACAGCCAGTTGCGTGTTGAGGCGCTTGCCGCCGCCGACAGCGCGGAGCTGGTGCACCACCTGCTCGGGGATGGTGAGCCGACGCCGGAGCTCACAGAGTTCCTCATTGAGAAAACCCAGGGCAACCCCCTTTATATCGAGGAATTCATCCGCACCCTGCGCGAAAGCGGGTTGGTGGAAGAGAAAGACCGCCGGTACGTATTGACCGCGCTCCCTTCTGAGGTGAGAGCTCCCGGTGCCATCCAGGGGATCATCGCCAGCCGTATTGACCGGTTGGAGCCGGCCGTTAGACGTGCCATCCAGGCGGCTGCAGTAGTCGGGCGGGATTTCTCCTATGGCACTCTTCAGACCATCACCGGGACCGGGCCGGAACTGCGCTCCCATCTGCGCTCCCTCCTGGGCCTGGACCTCATCTACGAGAAAGGCCCCTCCGGAGATCCAGAGTATACCTTCAAGCACGCGCTGACCCAGGATGTGGTCTATGACAGTATCCATCCCAGGAAGAGGAAAGAGGTGCACCGGAGGGTGGGGGAGGCCATCGAGGCGGAGCACCCCGATAACCTGGAGGTATTCTATGAGACGCTGGCCCATCACTACTCCCGGAGTGCCCGCCTGGAACAAGCTTACCATTACCTTAAGCTCTCCGGTGACAAGGCGACGCGCAGCTTCTCCAATCGCGAAGCCTTCCGTCTCTACAAAGAGGCCATCGACATCCTGTGCCAGATGCCTCAGACCGAAGAGAACCAGAAGAGGGCAATTGAGGTCCATTGCCGCCTGGCACCAGCCATGATCTGTCTGGGTTTTCCCGAGGACTCCATATCGATTCTTCAAGAGGGCGAGAGGCTTTCCAGGGAACTGGGCGATAGCCGGCTCCTGGCCAGCTTTCACAGCTGGATGGGCATGTGCTACTCGCGGAAGGGCCAGGCGGCTTTGGGGATACAGTATGCCGAGAGCTGCTTCCGTGAAGCGGAAGATATCAAGGATCTCGATTTGATGGCTCGAACCGCCGTGGATCTGTGTACCGCCGACTTTCTGAGGGCAGCCGATTTTTCAAGGCAGATAGACATAGCTTCAAAAGTGATTCCTCTGCTGGAGGCAACGCAGAGACAGGCGGAGTCTTTTGGCACCCTCAATCCCTACTGCATGTTGCTTTCATATTATGCACAGGCCAGGAATTTCACCGGTGACTTCAGGGAAGGACAAATCTTGTTTGAAAAGGGCGTCCGCTTTGCCTCGCAGATAGGCGATTTGACTGCCCTTGGCATAGTGGAATCACAGCAGGGTCTGGACCTCGTATATGCCAAAGGGGATCTGCGGCAAGGCATAACCCATCTGCGAGATGGTATTAGATACCTTGAGGAACGACAAGTGCTCGTTATGTTGAACTATGCGTGGATGGGATTGGGGTGGGCCTACTGGTTGCTGGAGCAGTTTGACACAGCCCGGGAGTACATAGAAAAGGGACTGAAGATGCAGCTTGACGCTGGAGTGCGTCAACTCAGGTCTTGGCCGTGTGGTTCACTGGGTATGGTTCATCTTGAGTTAGGTGATCTGGACAAAGCGCAAGGCTGCGCCGAGGAGGCGCTACGGCTGGCTCTAGAGAACGGCGAGAGGTGGCCAGAAGGCATGTCACGAGTGGTCCTGGGGAGGGTGCTGGGCAGAAACCAGCGACTCCGGGCCGAAGCCGAAGCCTCCATCCTGGCAGGAATCAGGATACTGTCAGAAGTCAGGGTCAAACCCATGGTTGCCCAGGGACAGTTCTACCTGGGAGAGCTGTACGCCGATGCGGGCAAGACGAAGAAGGCTCTGGCCAGCCTGAAGAAGGCTGAGGCCATGTGCCAGGACATGGGCATGGACTACTGGCTGCAGCGGACCCGCGCGGTGCTGTCGAAGCTCAAAGCCTAGCCCCCGGAACCCATCCACCGCAAACCTCTGGCTCTCCCACCCCACCTCACCTTCAGCCTGGTTGATTCCATTCCCTCTCCTTTTGCCCGGCAGACTTCTCCGAGTGCGGAAACGCCGGCGGGTGACAAGCCGGGTGACAGGGAAATCATCCGCTGGGTGACAGACATCCAGGCTGCGACTTGTCAGAATTCTGTAGCGAGAAGCCCGGCCGCCAGCCGATTCTGAGGTGAGCGCTGCTCACCGTAGGCGCAGCGGCCAGACACCGAAACAGCGCGAAGCAGGACTGGGGGACTACAGGGTCGCTGTGAAGCAGATGCTCGCAGGGGGGATAGTGCGAGAACGAAGCGTTGACGCGCTTGAGACGCATCCACGACATAGCTGTTTCTCTTCGGAGGCCTCAGCCTCCTCGGTTGACTTATCATTTGCCGCCTGGAAAGTCCACTCGCAGTATCCGCACGGCCCTCACTATTACTCTCAGTGCTGTTCCCGCGGATGGTATCCGCCGGGCCGGATATCTCCAGGGAGGGNNCCTGGTCTTCGGCGTCCGGTCTTCCCTGCGGCGCTGGTGGGGCTGGGCCTCGCATTTACCTAGCTGGTCACCAAGCTGGCAGAAGAAAGGGCTAAGCGCCGACCAGGACCGTCAACCGCAGCAACAAGATTTGAACAGGTTGCAGAGTGAGCCCCAGGCAGTCTTGGGGATTCCTCTGCGTGCTTGTAGATACGAGCCAGAGAACAGCTTATGAAGGCAATAGAAGGGGAGTCCCTGGAGAATTGGAGCATTCGAACCTGGTCGCTGTTCTCCTGCTGAGCGTACCGCTGATGTCACTAGTGGTATTGCTCAGCATCTTGTCCATCTCTTTGGCTGGTTCTCTGGGGTAGATGTGCTCAGGGCACCGGAGAATGCGGGATGGGCACAATATTGTCATAAGTTGAGTCCAGTGAGATTGCGGATCGGTGTGGTCGACGAAAGAAAATGGGAGGAAGGCAAAGATGGAAACTTGAGAGCTTATTGATATCAGCAAACGAGGTGAGTGAGAACTAGTAAGGAGGTACAAATGAAGTGGAGGGAAAGGAGGTGGTTAGTGGGAAGTCAATCTTTTTCGTTCTTTCGTAGGCACTTTCCAAATCTGTGAGACAGAGCAAGCCGCGTCAAGTCATGAAAAGGGGGTGAAGGGAATGGACGCAGTCAGGAGCGCATACGAGCAGACCCGCACAAGATTTGCTCAAGCATTTAGAAGCTATGACCAACTCGGATTTGGAGAGGCTGGTCCGCTCGACGCCAAGACCAGAAGAATCATAAGATTCTGCGTTGCCTGTGAATCCGGGGCTGAGACGAAAGTCAGAAACTACACTCGGAACGCATTGCGCGAAGGGATTTCGCCAGAGGAACTGCGTCAGGCAGTAGTACTGACTGTCGACACGGGTGATTCAAGGTCGATTCCTTCGATAACATGGGTCGAGGAAACCATGGCCAGCGCGCTTGGCTGAATTCGCTACACAACGGCTTCACAGGTCACATAGAGTCCGCATGGTGAGGCGGTTGGCGTAGTAAGACAAGCCTGCGAATTGGATTAGCAGTGACCAAGGACTCTGCCGTGCCAGGGCGGTGGTCGCTGGGCCACTGTCAAGGACCACAGGGATACCCTCAACCAC
>JAFNFZ010000261.1 GCA_017885485.1 Chloroflexota bacterium | reverse complement strand
CTGTGGGCTTTGCCTCCTATGAGGAGGCTGTGGATATGGTGACCCACAACAATTTCCTCATGCCCGCCAACATGCTCCCGCAACACCCCTTTGCCGGCCCACTAATCTATCTTCCGGTACCCCTGCTTTCTCTGGTCGTTGGCGGGGCGCTGGCTCTCTCGGCAGGGAAGAGACCAGGCACTGACTAATCGGCAGACGCTGTTGCGGAGCCTGCCTGCCGGCCAGAGGGGATGGGGTTGGTGCCATGGCTCTCTCTGCCCCAGGGCTGCGGCGTGACAGAGAGGGCGACAGGATGAACAATGGCCTGGCTGGGCTTTGGTGTGGTCTTAGCTGCCTGAAACTGACGGTGCTTCTCTGTTCGGACTCTGGCTTCGGATGAAGGCGCAACATGGATGATCTGCGCAGGCTGGAGATGCTGGCCACAGACGCCCGCTTTGACGTCTGCGGCTATGGCGGCAATGACTCCCGGCACGATGGTACCTCTCCACTGCGTTTCATCTACCGGGCGAGTCTCCCCAAAGGCGGGACAGTATGCCTTTTCAAGACGCTCCTCACCAGTGTCTGTACGAATGACTGTGCCTACTGCGCCAACCAGGTGGGCCGGGACAAACCCCGCACCTCCTTCCAGCCTGACGAATTGGCCAGGCTGTTCATAGATCTGTACAGAAGGCGGCTGGTGCAGGGACTGTTTCTGAGTTCGGGGATTGCCGGAAGCGCCTCACGAACCATGGAGTCTATGGTGAAGACTGTTGAGATCCTGCGTCACAGCTATGAGTTCAAGGGGTACATTCACCTCAAGATATTGCCCGGTGCCCCATTTGACTGCATTGAAGAGGGCTGCAAGCTGGCCAACAGGGTCTCAGTCAATATGGAGGCGCCAACAGTGCAGCACCTTGCCAGACTGAGCTCCCGGAAGCAGCTTCATGAGGGTATTGTGGAGCGCATGCGCTGGGTGAAGCAGATAGCTGCCAGGAATGAGGGCGCGGTGCCGTCGGGCCAGACCACGCAGTTTGTAGTCGGCGCGGCCGGTGAGACCGATCGTGACATTCTGAGAACAACGGCAGCTCTATATCGTGAGGTTGAACTGCGGAGGACCTACTTCAGTGCCTTTCAACCCATAGAGGACTCACCTCTGGAGGGGCGTGAGGGCACCCCTCCTCTACGGGAACACCGACTGTACCAGGCGGACTGGCTGCTCAGAATCTATGGCTTTTCCCCCGGGGAAGTGGAACTGGCCCTGGGCGAAAGGGGTGATCTCCCCCTGACGAAGGACCCCAAGTTGACCATCGCCAGGAAGCAGCCGTGGCTTTTCCCTGTGGACGTGAACAAGGCCAGCTATGACGAACTGCTCCGTGTCCCCGGCATCGGCCCTGTGTCGGCAGGAAGGATAGTGGGGGCGCGCTGGGAGTATTCCGTTTCCTCTGTGAACCAACTGAAGAAGATGGGCGTAGTCACCAGGCGGGCCACCCCATTCATATGGTTCCAGGGCATACTCCCTACAGAGAGACAGATGTGCTTCCTGCCAGAGCTTGATGACCATCCGGATCAGTTGGAGCCTTCTCTGGCTGGTGCACTGGCCTGGATTTCCCCCGCGCTGCATCGGGGCAACCGAGTTGAACAACTCCCAAGTCTTGAGATTGGATGCCCTGCAGTCCAAACCAGCACCGGCGGCGGCTGTTGATTCGAGCCCCTGTTTAATGTATCATCGGGGACACAACCAGGGAGGGTGAAGATGTACAAGAGAATGCTTGTTCCGCTGGATGGTTCAGAGTTGGCTGAGCAATCACTAGCCTATGCCAAGGAGTTGGCCGGCAGGCTGGACCTGGAGGTGGTCTTGCTTCACGTCGCCAGCCTGGCGGCATCCGATTCTCTGCCGATGTATCGAGCTTATGTTGAACATGCTGCGGAGATCCTCAGGCTTGAGACCGCTGAGGTTCTGAACAGGGTTGGTCCCGGCCCGGAAGGCCGGGCGGTGCAGGTGAAGGGGGAGGTCGTTGAGGGTTATCCGGCCGACGAAATCCTGCGCTATGCGGCTGATCATGAGATTGACCTCATCCTCATGGTCACCCATGGCAGGTCAGGGATAAGACGCTGGGTACTAGGCAGCGTGGCTGACAAGGTTCTCCAGACTTCGGGGCTGCCCATATGGCTGGTAAGGGCCGGGTCAAAAGGCGCTGTCTATGAAGACCGGCTTCGATTCCTTGTCCCCCTGGACGGTTCAGATCTGGCCGAACTGGTTCTGCCTCACGTGGAGGCTCTGGCAAAACAGCGCTCCACGGAGCCAGCGGAGGTGGTCCTGATGAAGGTGTGTGAGCCGCTGATCGTGCCGCCAATCGGCGCCCCCGAGGCATCTTTGAATTGGGCCAAGGTGGCCGAGGAACATATGGCCGGGACCAGACAAGCCGCCGAGGAGTACCTGGGCACAGTAAGGGATCGATTCGCCGAAACGGGCATGAAGATGAAGGTGCAGGTGTCTGAAGGCAACCCTGCTGATGAGATTATTGACTACGTGAAGAAGAACAAGTGTGACCTTGTCATTATGGCAACACACGGGCGCTCGGGACTAGGCCGCTGGGCATATGGCAGTGTTGCCGGGAAGGTCCTCCTTGGTGCTTCCTGCCCCATATTTCTGGTGAGGCCGCCGTTCAAGGATGCTGCGCCTTCGCCTCTGATCACGGCGGTGCGAACACTGCCACCCATTTGAGCCAGGCCGGGCGCTATCATAGTCTCGCCTGCCAAGCACAGTACCCGGGTACAGTGATCGATGGCCCATATCGTTCCTGACATTGTGATCCAGCCAACCTGCCTGCGGGCAGAAACCTGACGGCCAGGCCGAAGGAGGTCGCAAAATGAAAGAGTACGATGTTGTTGTGATTGGTTCGGGATGCGGAATGACGATAGCAGATGAAGCAGTGGGGCATGGCCTGAAAGTGGCTGTGGTGGACAAAGGGCCACTGGGGGGTACCTGCCTCAATCTGGGCTGTATACCTTCGAAGATGCTCATCTATGCGGCAGATCGGGCAGTGGAGATACAGGAAGCCGGGAAGCTGGGCATCGAGGCTGACATAAAGAGAATAAACTTCGGCCTGATTATGGACCGGATGAGGCGGAGCGTCAAAGGGGGTCAGGACTACGTCAGACGGGGCATTGGCGAAGCCAAGAACCTGGATCTTCACGAAGGAATGGGACATTTCGTGGCCGACCATACCATAGAAGTGGATGGCCAGAAGATCAGGGGAGAGAAGGTCTTCATTGCCTCCGGCTCACGGCCCTTCATCCCCCCTATAAAGGGCGTGGAGGTCGTTGCCTACCTGACCAATGAGACGGTTCTACAACTTGAGCAGAAGCCGGAGAGTCTGATCATCATCGGCGGCGGGTACATTGCCGTGGAATATGGGCATTTCTTCGCCGCCATGGGCACCAGAGTGACTATACTGGAGATGGCAGACAGGCTGGTGCTGGCAGAGGAGCCAGAGATAGCCGATCTTCTCAAGAAGCAGTTGAGCCGTCGCATGGAAGTGTATACCGGCGCCATGGCGGAAGAGGTCAAGAAGAACGGGGATGGCGTTGCGGTGGCGGTGAAAACCGGCGATGGCCAGAAGAGGGAGTTCACGGCCCAGAGGATTCTCATGGCCGTGGGCAGAAGGTCCAACGCCGATCTGTTGAAGGTGGAGAATACGGGGGTGCAGACTGACCAGAAGGGCTTCATCAAGGTCAATGAGTACCTGGAGACCAGCAAGAAGAACATCTTCGGCGTGGGTGATGTCAATGGCCTGCAGATGTTCACCCATGCAGCCAACAGGCAGGCGGGTGTGGTGGCGGACAATGCTCTGCATGGAAGCAGGACGAAGGTGGACTTGAGTGTTACACCTCATGCTGTCTATTCCCATCCTCAGATCGCCTCGGTTGGCCTGACGGAGGAGAAGGCCAGGAAGGACCACCAGATTCTGCTGGGCCGGGCCAGGTACTTCAGTGTGGCCAAGGGAGAGGCCATGATGGAAGAGGAGGGTTTCGCCAAAGCCATTGTGGAGAAGAAGAGCCGGAGACTCCTCGGTTTTCACATCATCGGCCCCTTTGCTCCGGAGCTCATCCAGGAAGTGACCAATGCCATGGCCTCCGGAGGTCAGATGGAGCACATCTTCAACGGTATGCATATTCATCCTGCCCTCAATGAGCTGATAGAGGCGGCGCTAGGCAATCTCGAGGAAGTGTAAGGCGGGCCGGATACTGGCGATTGTCCCTTCAACAGGCGACTGTGCTATGATTACTCCTGGCAAGCTGATGGCCAGGCCAGTGTGAAATGACGGTCCGGATTGAAGAAGTATCCCGGAGCACCTATCTCCTCGATTGCGGCCAGGATGCCACATATTCACTCCCCCAGGTAGCCTATCTCCTGATCGATGACCAGCCCGTCCTGATCGACCCTGGTTCAACTTCAGTGGCTGCAGAACTGCTGCCGGCTATAGGAGATCTGGGTATCGATGCGCAAGAACTGGCCTACATCATTCCCACCCATATACACCTGGACCATGGAGGCGGTGTGGGTTACCTGGCTCAACGTCTGCACAAACCCAAAGTGGTGGTCCATCCCAAAGGAGCCGATCACCTGGCTGACCCCACCAGGCTGGTCCGCGGCGCCCGCTTCGTGTTTGGTGATAACCTTGAGGAGACAATGGGGCCAGTTCTGCCGGTTCCCAGAGAGAGGATACATGTGCCTGAAGATGGCGAGGTGATTCACCTTCAAAGCAGGGACCTCAGAATAGTCTTCGCGCCCGGCCATGCGGCGCATCATATCGCCATTGAGGACAATCTTACGGGTGGCCTCTTCTGTGGCGATGCGCTGGGGTTCATCACGGACGCCATGCCCGATACACCCTTTCCGGTGGGACTACCGCCGTTCGACGCGGAAGCCTATGTGGAGTCCATAGACAAGCTGGCAGGTCTTTCTCCGAAGATCCTCTTCTATGCCCATCACAGAGCCAGGACCGAGGTGAAGGCGTTGACCAGCAGGCTCAGGGAAGTCTGTATCACTCTGGGAGAGATCATTCAGGGAGCCATCCGGGATGGAATGGAAGATTCCAGGATATCGGAGCGTGTCGTGGAATACGTCATGAGCTTCTCATCGGTATCAGATCTGCCTCTTATGGTACAGGTGGGCATCTCGGGCTACGTTCAGTACTACAGGAGCAGGCATAGCGCCTCCTAGCAGGATGTGAAAGCTGCCCCATGCCATGAGTCGGAGTACTGGTGGAGTGGGCAAGACTCTGAGATAAGGCAGGGAGTTAGACTTGTATGCGGTGTGGGTGTTATTCCACTGCAGAGCGGTTGCTGGTTCAGAGGCTGAAGGGATGCTGATCGAGGGGAAGTCCTTAGCTTGAACACGGCCTTCGTGGTAAACTCGGTCGCCGTGGGGCGGTGTGATGGCCGCTGGCGCCAGCTTGAGCGGACTATCAGGGAGGCGGGACACTCGCGTGTTGAGGTGAGAGCAACTGATGCCCCTGGACAGGCCACGTGTCTGGCCAGGGATGCCGTGAGATCCGGGTGCAGAGTGGTGGTGGCGGTCGGTGGTGATGGCACAGTGAATGAGGTGGTCAACGGCATGTTCGAAAACGGTGTCCCGCTGGAGCATGACCTTGTGCTGGGAATAGTTCCGCTGGGCTCCGGCTGTGACCTGGCCCGGACTCTGGGCATCACTGCAGAGACAACCCCTGCTCTGAAGAGCCCCGACGCCACCCGTGTCATGAAGATCGACGTGGGGAAGGTGCAGTTCATCAACCTTCGCGGAGAAGAGGAGACCCGGCTTTTCATCAACATAGCCGATCTCGGCGCGGGCGGGCTGGTGGTTCAGAAAGCCAGCCGGGCGCCCCGTATCCTGGGTCGGCGCCCCAACTATGCCTGGGGCATCCTCACTGCGGCGGCGTTCTACAGGGCGAGAGAAGTGACTATCTCCATCGACGGCGGTTCGCCGTTGCGGCTGGCCGTGAGGAATACCATCATCGCCAACGGCAGGTACTTTGGCCGGGGTTTCCTGGCGGCGCCAGAGGCCAGAATGGATGACGGTCTCTTTGATATCGTCACTGTCGGCAACTTCGGCACTCTGGAGGGGTTATGGCATCTTCCCAAGCTGCGCACTGGTAAGCACCTGGGACTGGACAAGGTGAGCCACTCGCTGGGTCGCCGGGTTGAAGTGACTTCCGATGAAGAGGTACTTCTGGAGATGGATGGCGATCTGGTGGGAAGGCTGCCTGCTACGTTTGAGATAATTCCGAATGCCATCAGCGTGATGGTGGCTTGACTAGGTAAGGGGGTAAGGCTGATGGATCCGCGTGTAGAGAAACTGGCCGATCTCCTGGTCAACTATTCGGTGGCGGTACGCGCCGGAGACAGGGTGCTGATCGAAGGGACCAGTCTGGCCGAACCGTTGTTGAAGGCCGTCTACGTCAAAGTTCTGCAGGCTGGCGGACATCCGCTCATGAATGCCGTCCCTGCGGGTACGGATGAACTGCTCTTTCGCCATGCGTCAGACGAACAGTTGCGGTACATTCACCAGCCGCGCAAGCTGATCGTGGAAACCTACGATGTGCGTATCTCTATTGGTGGAGATGAGAACACCAAATCGTTGACCAGCGTTGACCCGTCCAGGATGGTGCTGCGCGAGCAGGCGCAAACCGAGCTGATGAAGACCTTCCTGCGGCGTTCGGCTGCAGGAGAGCTGCGCTGGACGTTTGCCCTTTTCCCAACCAACGCCTACGCACAGGATGCGGAGATGAGCCTGAGCGAGTACGAAGATTTCGCCTATGGCGCTTGCCTGCCAGACATGAATGATCCGGTGGGCTACTGGCGGCGTTTCTCGGAACGGCAGGAGAAGATCGTTGCCTGGCTCAAGGGCAAGGAGCGAGTGCATGTCACCGGACCTGAGACTGATCTGCGACTAAGCATCGCCGGACGGGCCTTCATCAACTGCGATGGCCGCTACAACATGCCCGATGGCGAGATTTTCACCGGTCCCGTAGAGGACAGCATCGAGGGACATGCCTATTTCTCTTATCCGGCCATCGAGGGTGGACGCGAGGTGGTGGGAGTGCGACTGTGGTTCGAGCGGGGGCGCGTGGTCAAGGCCAGTGCGGAGAAGAATGAGGAGTTCCTGCTGAAGACACTGGATACCGACGAGGGCTCACGGCGTATCGGGGAGTTTGCCATTGGAACCAATGAAGGCATCACCCGTGCTACGCGGCAGATTCTTTTTGATGAGAAGATCAACGGCAGCTTCCACATGGCACTGGGGGCAGGCTATCCTGAGACAGGCAGCAAGAACGAGTCGGCTGTCCATTGGGATATGGTCAGCGACCTGCGACATGGAGGTGAAATCCGCGTGGATGGCCAACTGCTCTACAAGAACGGGCAGTTTGTCATCGATCTCTAAGCGGGTCATCTCCTGAAGGTGCAGGAGGGATGAGGAATGGCTGAAGTGATTGCCAGGGTGATATCGGGCAGTTGTTCCGCGGGTCATAGGGTAGGCGATGAGTTCGTCATGGGAGAGAAGACCCCTCCGGGCATGTGCTCCTGGGCCTTCCATACGCTCTTCCCCTTCGCCGAGGTGCTGCAGTTCGGTGGCTCATTCCCCTGGGAGGACGAACCGGACAGGGCCACTGTTTCTTGCCCCGACCCGCAACCGGTGGTTTTTGAATTGAAGCGCCGTTCCACTCCTGAAGGCTAGCAGCAGAAGCATGGCGGCTGAGAACCGCCAGGCTCTCTGTTTTTTACATGCGGCGAACTTCATGGCAGGAGGGTGGATATGCAACAAGCTCTGAAGAAAGCCATCATCGACTATCTTGATTCCCATCGACATGCTGCCCTGGCTACTGTGAGTGAGGGTGGCAGCCCCCATGTCAGCACCGTGTCATACGTGAGCCAGGGGCTTGACATCTGCTTCATGACTGACCCCAGCAGCCGGAAGGCGAAGAACATCGCGTTCTGCAACAGGATAGCCCTGGCCGTTACAGAAGACTACCAGGACTGGGGTGAGATCAGGGGAGTGCATCTGTCCGGGACGGTGGAATGGATCACAGATGAGAGCCAACTGAAAAAGGCGCAGAAACTGTTTGGCCAGAAGTTCCCTCAGGTGCACAAGTACCTGGATGGCTATGGCGTTGCCATCGATATTATCCCCTTCCTCAAGATCAGCGCCAGGAGTATCGACTACCTGGACTACTCCAGGGGCTTCAATCACTGGGATACTCTGGAGCTCTGAGGCTCTTCAGATCGAAGACGATTGCCGCGGAGGTTGAGTCTCATGCTTTCGTCAGACAAAGCGATTCTGGTGGTCATCGACATGCAGGGCAGGCTGGCCCAGTCGATGTACCGCAAGGAACTGCTCTTTGACAATGTTCAGAAGATCATCAAAGGGGCGCAGGTTCTGGATATCCCCATACTGCTCACGGAGCAGAATCCGAAGGGTCTGGGGTCGACGATACCCGAGATAGCCGACCTGGTGCCCGGCGTTCGGAGGATACCCAAGCTGAGCTTCAGCTGCTGCGGCGACGCACTCTTCTTGAAGGAACTCTCGGCACTGCAGCGGCGCCAGGTGTTGCTCACAGGCATTGAGGCTCACGTCTGCGTCTATCAGACGACTGTTGACCTGGTCGCCTCCGGCTACGAGGTGCATGTTGTGGCTGATGCGGTTTCTTCGAGGACGGCGGAAAACAAGGACATCGGGTTGCAGAAGATGAAGGATGCCGGCGCCGGCATCACCAGCGTCGAGACTGCTCTCTTCGAACTGCTGCGAGTGGCCGAAGGGCCCAGATTCAAGCAGATCATCAGCATCGTCAAATAGCCCCTTTTGCCGATCTCGCCTCACCCTGGCACCCGCTTGAGCCACCGTGACCCCGACTGAATTGCGCTGCCAGACCTGCAAAGCTTATAATTTCCATTCGAAGCCACCACACAGATTGGCAGCAAAGCTGAGAGCAAGATTGAGATTGACTGCGGGTCTTCCTTCTCGATCTGGTCATATCTCCACAAGATGCCGCGAAGGGGTTTGAGATGAAGCGATTTTCCTCGTTGTTCCAGCCCGGGAAGATAGGCACGCTCCAGTTGAAGAACAGGCTTATCATGCCGGCCATGGGCACGCAGTTGGCCGACGCGGAGGGGAAAGCCACTGACCGTTTGACCAGCTACTATCGGACGAGGGCAGCAGGTGGTGTCGCCCTGGTTACTCCGCAGTTCGCTGCGGTCAGCAGGGACTCCATGCTTCCCTTCACCATGGCGCTCTGTGACGACGCGCACATCGCAGACTGGAGGCGGGTTGCCGATGCCGTGCATGAGGTGGGGGCAGCCTTCTGCATTCAACTGATGCATATGGGGATGCTCCTGCTGTATTCAGAAGTTGTACCTGAGAACGTCTCCATACTGGTGCCATCAATGATGCCCTGGCTGAGGGAGACCAGGAATCCCTACCATGAGCTCAGCGAAGAGGACATCGGGCGTTACGTTGAGGATTTCGGCCAGGCGGCGCGTCGGGCCAGGGAGGCAGGCGCCGATGCTATCGAACTGCATGCCTGCCACGGTTGTCTGGTGAGCAGTTTCATGTCTCCTGCCACCAACCGCCGGGAGGATCAGTACGGGGGCAGTGTGGAGAACAGGACCCGCTTCGCTCGCACCATCTTGGAGCGGATCCGGCAAGAGGTGGGGCAGTCATTCCCGCTCTGGGTGAGAATCAATGCCAGTGATGACGTGGAAGGTGGAATCACCCTTGATGAGGCAGTGCAACAGGCGGTGATCTTGGAGTCGGCCGGCGCTGACGCTATCAGCGTTTCCGGGGGGCTGGAGTTCTGGTCTACCCTGAGCATACCGTGCTACCCCTATCCGAAGGGCCCCATGGTATCAATGGCGGAAGAGATCAAGAAGGCGGTCAGGGTGCCGGTGATTGCCGCGGGCAAGATAGACGCCGAGCTGGCGGAAGAGGTGGTGGCAGGAGGCAGGGTTGACTTCGTGGCCATGGGGCGTCCCCTTCTGGCGGACCCGGAGCTTCCGGAGAAGATTCACAGAGGTCCCGTGGAGGACGTGCGCCGTTGCATCTACTGCAACAACTGTCTCAAGACCGACCCGGAAGCCGGGCCGGGTTCCTGTTCGGTGAACCCCTATCTCTACAGGGAGGCCAAGTACCCTCCGTCGCCGGCGAAAGCGCCCAAGAGAGTGATGGTCGTTGGTGGCGGACTGGGTGGGATGCAGGTGGCCCTCTTCCTGGCGCAGCGGGGCCATCGGGTTTCTCTGTACGAGAAGAAGCCAGAGCTCGGCGGCCAGTGGAATGTGGCCTGTGCCACACCGGGGAAAGAGAGCTATGCCACGTTCACTCAGTACCTGAAGCGTTTTCTTGACAGATACAGCGTCAATATCACGCTGAACACGGAGGTTACCCGGGAATTGATCACCCAGGTGAGGCCCGATGCGGTGGTGGTGGCCACCGGCGCTGTTCCCGTGTGGCTCAAGGTGCCGGGTGGCGCAGGTAAGAATGTGGTTCAGGGTCATGATGTCATTGAGGGCAAGGTCAAGCCCGAGGGCAAGGTAGTAGTGGTCGGCGGGCGTTTCATAGGTATGGAAGTGGCCATCTGGCTGGCGGAGCAGGGCAAGGAAGTAAGCTTGGTCACCCGTGCCGGGCTGGGAGAGGATGGGATCAGGCTGGAGAAGTTGAGCTTTAAGACGCTGGCGGGGAAGCTC
>JAFNFZ010000260.1 GCA_017885485.1 Chloroflexota bacterium | reverse complement strand
CAGCTCCCTTTTCCATCAACATTCTGCTGTACGGCAGAACGGCCTCTGTCTCCAGTGCTACTCTGGCCATCACTCCAACCGCTTCCACCGGGTAGCGCCCGACTGCTGTTTCTCCTGAAAGCATGATGGCATCGGTACCGTCGAAAATGGAGTTGGCTATGTCGGTGACCTCTGCTCTTGTGGGTGAAGGCGATTTGATCATCGATTCCAGCATCTGCGTGGCTGTGATCACAGGCTTCCCGGCATGGTTGCATTTTCTGATGATTTCCTTCTGAAGCAGGGGGACCTTCTCCAGGGGAATCTCCACTCCCAGGTCACCCCGCGCCACCATCAGGCCGTCGGCTTCGGCCAGTATTGCATCGAGGTTCTGGCAAGCTTCCCATTTCTCTATCTTGGCAATTAGCGGCGTATCTGCTCCATTCCTTCTCAGGAAAGCGCGTATCTGGCGGACATCGTCGGGCTCCCTGACGAAGGAGAGCGCCGCGAAGTCAACTGCCTGCTCTATGCCGAAAGCCAGGATCTGGAGATTGACGTCGAGAAAGGATGGTGTCTTCAGAGCGACTCCGGGCACATTGATGCCTCTGCCTTGCTCCAGGACACCCCCCGTAACGACCAAGCATTGCACGTCCGTGGACGTCTTGCCGAGCACCTTGAGTCGTATAGCTCCGTCATTCAGGTAGATGGCATTCCCTGGCTCTACGCTTTCGGGTAGGCCGGGCAGATTGGTACCCACCATGTGTTCATCGCCGACAACCATGTTGGTTGTGAGGATGAACTCATCTCCTTCCTTGAGCAGAACCTCGTTCTGGCGGAGCTTGCCCGTGCGGATCTTCGGCCCGGGGAGATCTTGAAGGATGGCTATGGGAACCTTGAGTGCGGAGGCGGTCTCCCTGATGGTACGGACGTAGTCGGAATGCTGCTGGTCTGTTCCGTGGGAGAAATTGAGGCGGGCCACATTCATGCCCGCTTTGATCAGACCTTCAACTACGGAGGCTGAATGACTCGATGGGCCAATAGTGCAGACTATCTTTGTTCTTCGGTCCAGGTTCATGGTCAGTTCGGTATTATAGCATTCCTGTTCATTGTATCGGCGCCTGCCATTGACAATGAAGCTAGTCCTGGTGAATAATGTGCACGATATTACTCGTGTGGTCTCTGTCAGAGGTTCTGGAGACTCTTTCCCGCTGATCGGTGGGGGAGAGGATATGGGTGTGCAACAGAGTGCCCCCGCGAGGGATCGAGTGCGGTAGCTGCACTCCCCGCTGACTATTAGTCGGAGGTAGCCAAAATGGGGTCAAAGACTAGAAAAACCGGAATAGAGTGCATAGGCGATGCCCCTTGGGGCACGCACCTCTGCCAATTCTACCGAACCAAAGAGGATCTGGCGGAGATCGTTGTGCCCTACTTGAAGACAGGATTGGAGAACAATGAGTTCTGCTTGTGGGTTACTTCGGAAGCCTTCAGCGAGCGGGATGCGCAGAAGGCACTAAGGAAAGCTGTCCCTGGGCTTGATCGGTTTGTGAGGTTGGGGCAAGTGGAAATTGCCCCTCACACTGAATGGCCACTCAGGGGTGGTTCATTCGGCCCGCAGGCGGTTGTGAATGCTTGGACAGACAAGCTCGTACAGGCATTGGCCAAAGGATATGATGGCATCAGGGTAGCTGCCGACAGAGTGTGGCTGGAGAAAACAGACTGGAAGACGTTTGCCTCCTATGAAGAGCAGTTGGACGCGTCAATCCATAAGTGCCCCATGCTTGCCCTGTGCACCTATTCTCTGGACAAATGCGACAAGTGCAAAGCGGCGGAAATCGTTGACGTGATCAAGGCCCACCAGTACTCGCTGAGCAAGCGGGATGGCAGGTGGGAGTTTGTCGGCGGCATCGAGCGTGACCAGGACAAGAGGGAACTGTGGGATCTGGATGAGAGGCTGCACGGGCTATTTGATTCAACCACGGATGGAGTGGTCTTCATAGACGTTGAGGGCAACATAACTGGGTTGAACAAGAATGCGGTTGGACTGTATGGATATGAGGATGAGGAAGAGCTTGTCGGGCAGAACCTCTTTGACTTCGTTGCCAGAGAAGATCATGCCAAGGTCATGGACAGGATACGAGGGACGTTTGAAGAAGGACGAAATGGTAACACCGAGTGCACCCTGTTGACCAGAGCGGGCAAGAGATTCAGTGCAGAGTTGACCGCAGCCCTGCTCTCTGAAAGATCGGGGAAACCGACGGGATTCGTCATTGTCGCCAGGGATGTCACCGACCGCAAGCAGACAGAGGAAACCCTGCGAGAGACCAAGAAACACTATAATCTCCTTGCCGAGAACATGACGGACGTTGTCTGGACTATGGATATGGATCTGCAGCCAACCTATCTCAGTCCTTCTGTGATGCGGTTGCTGGGGTACGATGTTGATGAGGCTATGACACGCATGCTCACGGAGGCGCTGACTCCCGCCTCGCGGGAGATGGCCATGACAGCTATCGCGAGAGTGCTGTCAATGGAAAGCACGGGGCGGAAGGACTTGCTCAAGTCGCAGAATGTTGAACTGGAAATGGAGATGAAGCGCAAGGATGGCTCGACGGTGTGGACCAACACCTCGATGAGCTTTGAGTGCGACTCAGATGATGGCCGGCCTACAGAGATCAAGGGGATTGTGCGTGACATCACCGAGCGCAAGAGGGCAGAGGAGTTGTTCATGATTCTGTCCAGCAACTCTCCTGTCGGCATTTACATTGTGCGGAACGGCAAGTTCCAGTTCCTTAACCCCCGCGTACTCAAGTTCACGGGCTATGCCGAGGATGAATTGGTGGGGACGGATTGTCTGAGGCTTGTGGTTCCAGAGGATAGGGAGTCGGTCAGAGAGAATGCGGTGAAGATGTTGAGGAATGAGCGGTTTTCCCCATATGAATACAGATATGTCACGAAGGATGGCAAGACAAGATGGGCCATGGAGAAGGTGGCGTCGGTCCAGTATCGAGGGGAAATGGCAGTCCTGGGGAATTTCATGGATGTTACCGAGCGCAAGCAAGCAGACGAGGCTTTGCGGGAGAGTGAGAAGCGCTATCGCCTGCTGGCGGAGAATGTAAAGGATGTCATCTGGACCATGGACCTGAATCTGAAGCCCACCTATCTCAGCCCCTCCATCATGCGACTCCTGGGTTACAGTGTTGAAGAGGCGATGGAACACATGATGGATGGGATTCTGGCCCCTCGCTCACGTGAGGTGGTTATGAAGGCCATCGCAAGAGCGCTGGCCGGTGAGGAGAAGGGGCAGAAGGAACTCTTGAGGTTGCGAAACCTGGGTCTGGAAATGGAGATGAGGCGCAAAGACGGCTCAACGGTGTGGACTGACACGACCATGAGTTTCATATGTGATTCACATGGTCAGCCTGTTGAGATCATGGGAGTTGTTCGCGATGTCACCGAGCGCAAGCACGCTGATGAGCGACTCCAGCAGAGCTTCAGGAAGCTGGAGAGAGCCATGGAGAGCACCATCAGAGCCATTACACTGACCGTCGAGACAAGGGACCGCTATACGGCTGGCCACCAGCGTCGGGTGACTGAGCTTGCTTGTGCCATAGGCAGGGAGATGGGTCTCTCCGGCGATCAGGTTGATGGGATCCGCGTGGCAGGGCTACTTCATGATATCGGCAAGGTCTACGTACCGACCGAGATTCTGAGCAAGCCGGGGCAACTGAATGATGTCGAGTTTGCCATGATCAAGACTCATCCACAGGTGGGCTATGACATACTCAAGACCATCGAGTTTCCGTGGCCGATTGCCAAGATAGTACTCCAGCACCATGAAAGACTGGATGGGTCTGGCTATCGTTCAGGCCTTCAGGGTGAGGAGATCCTCCTGGAAGCACGGATCCTGAGTGTGGCAGATGTTGTTGAAGCCATGTCATCTCACAGGCCATACAGGATGGCGCTTGGAATAGATGAAGCGCTGGCAGAGGTCTCGCAGAATAGTGGCATCCTTTATGATGCCAAAGTGGTAGATGCTTGTTCTGCGCTTTTCTCGGACAAAGGCTTTGTTTTCAATTCAGTGAATTGAGCCAGACCTTGTCCTTGCGGCCTCGCCTTGGGTTGTCTGGCAGGCAGGCTAGTGCAGGCAATCTCACTGGTTGAAAGCTGCAAGCGGTCAGAACTTGAGCTTCGCGGGGAGCCAGCTACAAACCTGCCAAGCAAGGAGAGGAGGGTACTTCCTCGCTCCTAGCCCGCCATGTATCCCGACCATTGTCGAACCCTCATGCTGCTCGGATTATCCCAATCCCAGATGCTACAGGTTAAGTGCCTGAAGGTATGTGACTTTTGTCTCTCCTCGCACCCCTCGAATCAGCTTTGAACATGATGTGCCGGGCAACGCGCATGCTGCGCCTTCGTTGCTTAGTGCAAATAACCCGATGGGAGGTGGGACTGGGTGGGTCAGGGTCGGGCCATTGGCGGAGATTGCCGCGACTTTGGACGATAGCTGACCCGGGAAGATCTGACTACCGCGGAACGATCTGTGCTTCGAGGGGAACCTGTATCTGACTGCGCAGGTGTCCGGGCCAGGTCTAGAGATGAATTTCCTTGAGCACGGGGCTGATGATCAGTTTCGGTTCGGTCACCGATTGAACCTCTTGTGCTGAAAGGCCAGGAGCAACCTCTCTGAGCACCAGTCCCTCTGGCGTGACGTCTATCACGGCCAAATCCGTCACGATCAGTTTGACAACGCCCAGGGCGGTGACTGGATAGGCGCACTGCTTGACGATCTTGAAATCGCCGTCACGGGTGGTGTGCTCCATGGCCACGATTACCCTCCGAGCTCCGACGGCAAGGTCCATGGACCCTCCTATGTTGCCGATACGCTCCGGGAACCCTCGCTCCGGGTTGTTCCATCCGGCGAGGTCTCCCTTCTCAGATACCTGTAGCGCTCCCAGGACGGCGACGTCCATGTACCCGCCTCTTATCATGGCGAATGACTCGCAATCGGAGAAGTAACAGGCTCCCGGCAATTCCGTCACCGGCTGGCAACTGGCGTTGATCAGGTCTTGATCCACCTGACCATGGGCGGCCAGAGGTCCGGTGTTGAGCATGCCGATCTCAGCTTGAAGGACGATGTCGCGACCCTCGATCCAGTTCGAAACCAACGTGGGTATGCCTATGCCGAGGTTGACGTACGTTCCGTCTTCAAGTTCATTAGCTATTCTGAGGGCGATCAATTCCCGCGACAGTCCATGAAGTTGCCTGTGATTCTCATTCATTAATGGATTCCTAACTTTCCATGCAACGGGAGGCATCACTCGATACTGGGTATGTAGTTTCGCCGTTCCACCTTCACCACTCTCTGAACGTAGATACCTGGCACGTGGATCTTGTCCGGATCCAGTCCGCCTGGTTCCACCAGTTCCTCTACAGCAGCTATGGTTATGGTGCCAGCAGCCGCCATTTCGGGATTGTAGTTCCTGGCGGTCTTGCGGCACGTCAGGTTCCCGACTCTGTCACCCCTCCAGGCATATACGAAGGCATAGTCAGGATTGATGGCCAGTTCCAGCAGATAGTCACGATCATTGAAACTCCTCTTCTCTTTGCCATGTTCCACCACGGTTCCTACCCCGGTGGGGGTGTAGAAACCAGCCAGTCCGGCTGCTCCCGCCCTCAACTTCTCGATGAAAGTACCCATGGGGTACACCTCAAGTTCGACCTGACCGGATCGTACTGCTTTCTCAAACGGTGAGCTGGCGCCCCTGGTGGCTG
The DNA here is from genome assembly GCA_017885485.1 of Chloroflexota bacterium. Lineage (GTDB taxonomy): Bacteria > Chloroflexota > Dehalococcoidia > UBA2247 > RBG-13-53-26 > RBG-13-53-26. The sequence goes on along the minus strand of JAFNFZ010000260.1, from coordinate 1,245 downwards.
ATCGGTAGAAGGGGTAGTTGCAGACGGCCTTTTTTACCTGTCCTTGCGTCACCAGGGTGGTTACGTCCTCGTTACCGGGGCCCATTGACTGGCATATGACAGTGAGATTCTTGGCTCCCTGTCTGGCAAGGGCCTGCAGAAGGTGAACTGGACTGCCTGCAGTGAAAAAACCACCCACTGCTATTGAAGCCCCATCTGGGATGTCGGCTACTGCGGCGTCTATGCTGGGATATACCTTGTCCATACTGTCTTGGGCATCAAGCCTTCTTGCAGATCTGGAGGCCCATCAGGGTCAGAGAAGCCTCCAGACCGGCCTGCAGACTGGAGAAGGTATTGAGTGAAGCTATGTCTGGCACCAGAGGTTCCATGGCTTCCGCCGTCATATCTGACTCAATGCCTACTACCACGCTTTGTGCACCAACCAATCGGACCATCCGCAGCAGCTTCACCAGTTGCAGGGGCACCTCATCGTCTCCTGATATGGCTGCCGACAGGTCGATCAGAGCAACGCGAGTCTTGTTTATCTTGATGTGGTCAAGCAGGCGTCTCTTCAGTTGTCCCAGGCGGCTGGTGTCGACTCGGCCCACCACTACTACCACCGAAAGCCCGGGCCAAAGCTCGAAGACTGGGCTACCGAGATCCTGCCACTCCTCGAGTCTGGCCTGGAGCTCCTGGCAGAATTCCTGTTGCCTTGATTCTGCAGCTGTCCAGGGGCGGTAGGCCTGGAAGTAGCCGACGCTTCCAGTGACATTCCCGGAACTATCTTTCAGGTGCGCTCCAGAGATCCGGGTGGGGATAAGTCTGCCTGTCTTCGTTCTGGCAACGGATTCATGGCAGTGAACTACCCCTCCGCTCAAGTAGAGTTTGCGGTTGGTTTCCCTGGCTCTTTCCTCATTCTCATAGGTTGTGACGATGCTCCTGCCTACAAGGTCTCGCATCTCGCACTCCAGGAGTTCGCAAGCGGCCTTGTTGGCAAAGGTCATCAAGCCTTTCCCATCAACGGCAATCACGGCATCAGGACAGCCCTGTAGCAGTGCTTCCAGATATCCCCCGGTGGATCTTTCCGCTGGCCTTATCGTCTCCATTTCCCCTCCTTCTTCGTATGCTCCCCCACGGTTGAGCCTTAGGGAGTTGTCCCCGTGGAACTCTCCTGTGATTCCCCACGAGAAGCATACGGCACATGCTTTCTATGTGTCAATTCTCTCCCTGTGCGTATCCTCTGTCTGTTCCCGTACGAGCCTTTCC
>JAFNFZ010000259.1:392-3869 GCA_017885485.1 Chloroflexota bacterium | reverse complement strand
GGTGCCAGGATAAGCGCTTTCACGGTTTTGTGACCTGCAACGGCATTATAGCATCGGGTGACACAGCCTGCCAGAGAGAGCATTGGTCTGTCCGGGCGTTGGCCTAGGTGAGTTTCTGGCTTCTATCCTGTTGCCTGGAACGGGTTCAGGGCAGAATCTTCTTCGACTAAATGCCTGGTTCCAGAAGAGGAAAACCGCTCTTTGCGTCCGTGATCCGGGTGGCCTTCGTGCCAATGATCTCGTAGAGGATGACCTCGCCCACCAGCCAGGTGCTGACACCAGGTCTCAAGCAGCCGGTGGTAGTTTTCCCTGAGCGCCCCAGGGCGGCGTGTATGTGAAGATGAGGCTTGCCGTCTTCGCCGAGGGCGATCACCCCCACCCCGGCTGCTTCATGGGCTCCGTCGATAGGAAGCAACATTGGCTCCGGAGGCCTCTGGTCAGAGCGACGCGGGCCGACCACAACATCGCCTTCGCCGACGCCGCCCACCAAGACAACATGCCCTGCGAATACCCCGTTCTCTTCCGCGAAACGCTCAAGGCATTGGGGCAGCACGTCACCGTCCTCAAGCCGTATGATGAAAATCCGTCCGACTTGCCCTTGACACCACTTCATTGATGACCCTTCGTCTCTGCCCGTATCCGGTTGGGGCGATCGGCATGCTTTCCAATGCAGCAGTTCACGACTAGGTTCCTGAGGAGATTGTATCAGCAGGGGTTTGAGTGAGCAAGGAGCTGGTCAGGAGCAGATCTCTTCAACCAGTTCAGCCAGGACTCTGATCCCGAAGTGAAATCCTTCAACCGGAATCCGTTCATTGGCGCCGTGGAACATAGTCTGGAAGTTGTCGCCGTTGTCGAACTTCACAGGAGAGAAGCCGAAGTACTTCGTATTCAGCCTGGAGTAGTGTGCAGCGTTGGTGGTGGCGGAGATCATGATAGGCAAGGCGACTGCACTCGGATCATGCCGTTGAAGCACCCGGGCAATCGAGTGCATGATGGGGTCGCTGGGGCTGACCATAGTTGGCTGCAACTTGTTGAGGACATTGACCTCAAGATGGGGACCTAGAACGCTCTTCACCTCGGCCAAGAAGCTTTCGATCGTTTGCCCTGGCAGGAATCGTCCGTCAACCTGTACCTTGGCGATTGATGGGATGACATTGGTCTTCTCTCCGGCATGGAATGCGGTGGGATTGGCGGTGTTGTGGAGCATGGCGGAAAGCATGGTAGCGAAGTGCTTGTCGGGAGCCATCCTGTTCAGAACGAACGAAGAAAGCCGTGGGTGAAACAGCAGCACCGATGCGAGGCGGCTGGGGAAGGGTTGGCTAGCCAACAAGGTCCTAGCTAGATGTTCAGCCACAGTGTTGTCATGTTGAGGCAGTTTTGTTCGACCAAGCCTGAGGACAGCTTCGGAAAGGCGAATAAGAGACGATTCAGGGTCTGGAATGGAGCCATGCCCGGCATTGCCCCGGGCGGTGAGCTCAAACCAGCAGAGGCCCTTCTCGGCCACCTGGACAGTGTAGAACGTCTTTCCCCATTTGCTCAGGCCGAATCCTCCGATCTCCCCGAGGCAGTATTCCGCTTTGATTCTGTCGGCATGGTTGTCTGTGAGATACTTGGCACCGTGAGTACCTCCGGTCTCCTCGTCTGCAACCGCAGTGAATATGAGATCCCGCTTGAATCTGACCCCAAGCCGCTTGAACAGCAACACGCACATCAGGCTCATGGTCACCATCTGTTTCATATCGAGAGAGCCGCGGCCCCAGATGTAGCCGTCAGCCACATCAGCAGCAAATGGCGGATGAGTCCATTCGGCTTCGTCGGCGCAGACCACATCCAGGTGACCGTCAAGTTGAAGTGGAGGTCTTTCTCCGGTCCCCTTCAGACGGCAAACGAGGTTAGTGCGTGTTGGCGCACCCTCGTAGATCTCTGGCTCAAGCCCTTCACGTTTGAGAAGCTCGGCCAGATAGTGTGCGGCGGGCCTTTCGTTTCCCGGCGGGTTGACTGTCTGGAACTGGATCAACCTGCGCAGAACAGCCTCGGCTTCGGAGAAGATCTCTCCCCACTGCAGTTGACTCAAGGTGCCTGGGTTGTTCACCATGTTGTATCGGGTGGCTGGTGGTGCAGGCGGCGCTGCGATGGTCTTCTTGCGCCGTGTCGGAGATGCACGAGCCTCCTGACTTATGCCGCCGCTCTCTGCGGCGTGCCTTTCGGAAACGGATTCCAGCCTGGATTTCACTGCTGACCCTGCTTCATTCTATCACTAGTCATTGGTGGACGCAGGGAGTCTCGGGCGGAACGCATCTCATCGATAGAGTCTACAGGCTGATGGTCACAGGCCTGTCTCAGGAGGCATCAACATGTTCACAGAAACCATTCATGTCATAGAGGATATTTGTAATTATGACCAGTGTGCCATCAATGCTTCTTTGAGTCAAGGTGCCTCTCGTGGTAGCGCATGAAGCGATCGATAGCCTTACAGGCATTCGCCATGGAGTAGTAGACTGGCAGACCAGCTGCGCAGTACCGCTGCCGCACGGTGGCGACGTGGCCTTCCTGATTGGCAAGGTCGGAACTCAGCACCACGGCGATGTGCTTACCCGTTTCCCTATGTACTTTCAGGATGGTATCGCAGAACAAATCAACCCACACATCGAAGATAGCCCAGGGGTGCTGGCCAAAGACGCAGTTGGCCAGCATCAGATCGAAGCCTTCGTTGGCGAGGAAGTGCCTGGCTATGTTGTAGGTGACCTCTGGGAACATGTTCAGTTCGATAGGGTTGGTCAGTATAAGCCCTGCTTCGCTATCAAGGAAGCCTCTGATCTTGTTGGCCAGCGCTGGTGGAATCACTGGAAGGGCGAAACCGCTGGCGGCGCAGGCATCGGTGGCCAGGACGCTGGCACCGCCACCGCCGCCGACCATGGCTACCCTCCTGCCCTGAGGAACTGACAGGAACCGAAAGGCAACTGCCATGTCGACAAGTTCCTCGAGGGTATGAACACGTATGGCCCCGTTTTGGCCTAGGAGAGAGGTCCAGACGGGGTCGGAACCAGACAATGAGCCAGTGTGCGAAGCCGCGGTCCGTGCCCCCAAACGGGTTGATCCGCCCTTGAGCACTATCACCGGCTTTCTGGATGCCAGTCTATTCAAGGCCTGGCGGAATCGCTCGCCGTCCTTGATCCCCTCTATGTAAGCTGCCACCAGATCTGTCTCGGTATCCTCAGCCAGATACTCGAATAAATCGCTTTCATCAACGTCGCAGGCGTTTCCATAGGAGATCACTTTGCTGAAGCGTATCCCCCTCTCTGCTGCCAGACGAACGAAGTAGATGGTGTTGCCCCCGCTCTGGCAAACGAGAGCCACGCCTCCAGCCTCTCTGGGGAAATCGGTGACGAATGAAAAACCGATCCTGGGATTGTACACTCCCATGCAGTTGGGTCCGATGAGGCGTGTGCCGCTGACTCGAGCCAGACGGACGATCTC
>JAFNFZ010000259.1:0-349 GCA_017885485.1 Chloroflexota bacterium | reverse complement strand
GGGATGTCCTTGACGCTGGTGTAGATTCTGAGCCCTGACATCTCACCACCGTCGGGGTGAACGGGATAGAGACTCCCCTTGAAGCCGGACTTGATCAGGCTCTCAAGATACCACTTCCCGGCTGTTATTGGGCCGACGCCGGCTATGGCCACCGAGGACGGGTTGAAAACCGCGTCAAGATGTGTTGTTCTATTCATACTCTCGCTCTGCCTGGTAAGACTTCAATGGTAGTCAATCTGCGCTTGTGGCCCTCTCCTTCAGATTATAGGTTCAATGAGCCCGGTTCGGCCAATTGAATCGCCTTGACAAGGCTGTGCTTGTTCCAATAGGCTAAGGCCAGAGAGGAGGA
>JAFNFZ010000258.1:5363-5520 GCA_017885485.1 Chloroflexota bacterium | reverse complement strand
ACACGGGGCCCAAAGGAGACGTTGTCAAAGATCGACTTGGGGAAGGGGTTGGGCTGCTGAAAGACCATGCCCACCTTCTTCCTTACTTCCACCACGTCAACACCAGGCGCATAGATATTCTGACCGTCAAGAAGCACCTCACCAGTAGCCCGGGCAC
>JAFNFZ010000258.1:0-5276 GCA_017885485.1 Chloroflexota bacterium | reverse complement strand
TGGCGTTGCTGATGACAATCACTACGACCAGCACTACTCCTGTAGCCATGGCCTTCTCGATGGCGTTGGTGTCCATAGCCAGGTAGAAGAGGTGCATTGAAAGTGTCCGCCCAGAGGACAAGATCGAGTCTGGCATGCCAGCGCTGCCACCCATAGTCACGTACAGGCAGGCTGTTTCTCCTACTGCCCGCCCTATGCACAGGATTATGCCAGTGATAATCCCCGGCAGAGCTGCGGGCAGGATGACCCGCCATACCGTCTGCCACTTGGTGGCCCCCAGGGCCAGCGCGGCCTCCCTATGCGAACGCGGTACTGCCCTCAGTGCCTCTTCCGAGGTGCGGATCAGCGTTGGCAGTAGCAGGCAGGCCAGGGTCAGGGCTCCAGAGAGGATGGAGAAGCGGAAATGCAGGGCGGTGACGAACAATACAAAACCGAAGAGCCCGAAGACTATGGACGGCACCCCTGCCAGCACCTCTGTACCATATCGAATGATGCCTGTGAACCTGTTGGCCGGGGCGTACTCGGCCAGACAAATAGCCGCCCCTACCCCAAGTGGTATCAGTATGGCCATGGTAAGAGCGATGAGGTAGATCGTGGCCACGACGACCGTCGAGATACCCCCTTCCCCCGATAGACCCCCCTGTGGTGGGGTAGTGAGGAACGACCAGCCGATCTCCGGCAATCCTCGGACGAAGAGGTACCCGATGATGACCAGGAGAATAGACAGGGCCACAGCGCCTGTTCCCCAGATTAACACCAGGGCGACTTTCTGGGTGCTCCTAGCAGACGTTCTGAGCATGACTTCCCCTCTTCATTATTACAAGCGCTATGCTGTTGATGACGATGATCATCAGGAAAAGGACCACTGCAATAGCGAAGAGCGCGCTCTGATGCAGACCGGCGGCATAGTTCACCTCCACCGCAATGCCTCCAGCAAGGGTGCGTGCCGGATCCAGTGGAGAAGTGGGGATGCGCACGGCATTGCCCATGACCATGATCATGGCCATGGCTTCACCGACAGCCCTGCCCATAGCCAAGACGATGGAAGCAGCAATGCCCGAGCGTGAAGCCGGGAGCAGGACCCTCCATATGGTCTGCCAGTGGGTGGCGCCCAGCGCCAAAGCGCCCTCTTTGTGACTCTTGGGGACAGCCCTGATGCTATCTTCACTGATACTGACAATTGTTGGCAGTATCATCGCTGTGAGGACGATGACTCCGGCAGCTACGCTGAAGCCCGGGCCCCCGATCTGGCGGATCAAGGGCACGACAAGGACCATTCCCACCAGACCATAGACCACCGAAGGGATGCCCACCAGTAGCTCTACCGCCGGCCGCAGAAGCTGGCGAACCCGATGAGGAGCCACCTCGGCCAGCAGAATAGCACAGCCGACACCCAGGGGAATGGCGAACAGTAACGCCCCCGCCGTCACTGACAATGACCCCACTATCATGGGCAGGATGCCGAACTTGTCATCGGTGGGACGCCAATCCGTGCCGAAGAGAAAGTCCAGCAGGCCGATCTGCGTGAGCGCGGGAAGGGACTCCCTGAGGGTGAATATGGCGATTCCCAGCAGTACCACGAAGGAAAGCGAAGCACAGACGATCAGCAGAACCCGCGAGCTTCGATCGGTAATGTATCTGGACCTCATTTTTGTGATAACCCTTTGCCGGACCGGCTAGCCTCTTGAGGCAGCCCGTCCGGTGACTTCACTATTCTGGATTGACCTTCTCGCTCAGTCTACTGATATATAGCCCTCATCAGAGACGATGGCCTGTCCCTCTGAACTCAGGCAGTAGTCGATGAAGTCTTTAGCCAATCCTGTCGGCTGCTCCTTGGTCAGGAAGTACAGGGATCGGACGATGGGGTAGTCTCCGCTTTTCGCATTCTCTTCAGTGGCCGCCACGCCGTCTATGGCCAATGCCTTGACATCTGTGTCAACCAAGCCCATAGAGATGAAGCCAATGGCATACTTATCTCCTTTTACAGTCTGCTTAATGGACCCGTTTGACGGTAGCAGGATGGCCTTGTCGGTTATCTGCACAGCGGGATCGGGTTTGTCCATGACCATCTCCTGAAAAGCCGCTCTGGTGCCCGAGCCTTCCTCCCTGGCTACCACGGTTATGGAATGGTTCGGTCCGCCGATCTCACTCCAGTTGGTGATGGTGCCGCCGAATATGCCCCTCACCTGAGCCTTGGTCAGTCCGGTGACGGGATTTCCAGGGCTGGTTACGATGGCGATGCCATCTCTGGCAAGGAGATGCTTCACAAGCTGCGGCTCGTCGGCCTTGAGTTCCCTGGATATGGCTCCGATGTCAACCGTGCCGTCGTTACAGGCTGTAACACCGACGCTGGAGCCACCGCCGCCGATGATCACTTCAACATCCGGATTGTCCAGCTTGAATGCCGCCGCCAGCTTCTCCGCCAGAGGCTGGACTGTGGTGGAGCCGCCTTCGGTAATCGTCCCTGACGTCCCACTGCTACACCCGGCAAGCACAACCAGGGCCACCACCACGAGCAGCGCCGGTAGCAGGAACCACACTCTTCTGAACTTCATTCTCTTCTTTCCTCCTTACACATTTCTCAATACTCTGGCTCAAAGAGTAACAGGCCAGTATTAAGGCATGTTTAAGGCTTGGTTAAGACAATGTTAAATGTTTTGTAGGCGGGTGCCTGCTAAGAACCCAGAGGCAAGCTGAAGCTGAAAATGGAGCCCTTCCCCTCAACGCTCTCCGCCCAGATCCTGCCCTGGTGGGCTTCAACAATGTGCTTGGCGATGGCTAGGCCAAGGCCGGTGCCTCCACCAGCCCGCGCCCGGTCTGCCTTGTAGAACCGCTCGAAGACGCGAGGCAGGTCATCGGGGGAGATGCCTACGCCGGTATCCGCTACCGAGATGGTGAGACACTGGCCATCTGTCTTTGCCATGATGCTGACCTTGCCGCCCGGGGGCGTGAACTTGATGGCGTTATGCATCAGGTTCAGCAGTACCTGCTCCAGGCGGTCTCCATCAGCCGGGATGTGCGGCAACCCCGGCTCAATCTGTGTTTCAAGGAGGAGGCCGGCCCTGTCAGCCTGCGCCCTCAGCCTCTCTGTGACACGTGCTACTGCACCTGATACTTCTACCGATTCCTTCCTCAGAGGAGCCTCGCCGCTTTCAATACGGGATAGCTCCCCCAGCTCCTCCGCCATCTGAGCCAGTCTATCAGCCTCGGTATTCATCTTGTCCAGGAAATCTCCTGCCACCGAGGGGGCGTCAATGGCCCCTTCCCGCAGTGTCTCGGTCAGGGCTTTGAGGGAGGCAATCGGCGTGCGCAGTTCGTGGGACAGGTTGGCAATGAAATCCCGCCTTGCCGTCTCGAGCTTTCGCATCTCGGTGAGATCCTGAATGAGCATTAGGCAGCCAGGTTCGCCCTTGAACGGTGTGACTATGACACCGAGCAACTGTCTTTTGGCGCCGATCTCCACCAGGCCTGTCTGCTCCTCACCGCTCTTGAGGCAACGCTGAAGCAGAGCATCAAGCTCGTAGTCGCGCACCACTTCAATGAAAGTGTGTCCCAGCGCGTCTTCTCTGGAGAGCTGAAGGATCTTCTCTGCTGCTGTGTTGACCGTAGCCACTCTGCCTTCGGCATCGACAGCGAAGATGGCATCACCCATGTGTGAGAGGATGACAGCCATCTTGTCTCGCTCGGCGGTGACAAGGGCCATCGTTTCCTTGACTCTCTGGGCCATACGGTTGAAGGCCCTGGCCAGATCTCCCACTTCGTCCCTGGAGGTCACCTGGATCTCCTGGGCCAGGTCTCCTTCGGCCATCTTCCTGGACGCCTGAGTCAGCTTCTTGATGGGGTTCACGGTTACCCTGGTCAACTGAAGTGCAGCCACGATGCCGAGGACGGCCGCAATCACTGCCGCCACGGCAATTACCCTGTTGATGTGTCCAATGGTCTGGTTGATGGCGGTCAGTGGCAGAGAGACCCTGGCGGCGCCCACTATGGCGCTGTTGGCTGTTATGGGGACAGCCACATACATCATGTCCCGGCCCAGCGTTTCACTGTGGCGGATACTGCTGCCAACCTCTCCAGAGAGAGCCCGCACCACTTCGGGCCGGCCGCTATGGTTCTCCATGTCGGCCGGGTCTTCCTCAGAGTCCCCAAGCACAGTCCCGTCTCCGGCAATGATGGTGACTCTGCCGCTGACAAGATTGCCCAGGCGGATAGCCAGCGCCTGGAGGTCAGCCGTTTGATCATCTGCGAAATGCGGCGTGCTGCTGTCTGCAATAATCCAGGCCTGGTCGGCAAGCTGCACCTTCAGATTGTCAATGTGCTCGTTGCGTACGAATTGGGCCAGGTACAAGCTGAGACCGATAATGCAGAGGACGACAACGACAGCGAAGGCTGCGGCAATGCGCCATCTGATGCTGCGGAACATTCTCTATGCCTCGAATTTGTAGCCCACGCCCCTCACCGTCAAGATGTGGTGGGGGTGTGCTGGGTCAATTTCGATCTTCTGCCTCAGCCATCTGACGTGGACGTCCACCGTCCGGGTGTCACCTGCGTAGCCATAACCCCAGACCCTTTCCAGCAGGCGGTCACGGCTGAAGACCTGTCCGTGGTTCCTGGCCAGGAATTCTAGAAGGGCGAACTCCATGCGGCTCAAATCTATGTTGAGGCCAGCACGCGAAACCCTGCGTCCGCCTGCGTCGATCTCCAGGTCACCGACCGTGAGTGGAGGCGGAGCCTTTTGTCCGACAATAACCTCCCTCGTCATCATGTCTGCTCGACGCAGCATCGCCCGGACGCGGGCCAGAAGCTCTCTCATACTGAATGGTTTGGTCATATAGTCATCAGCCCCCAACTCCAAGCCGACAACCTTATCGATCTCCTGGGTCTTGGCAGTGAGTATGAGGATGGGCACCGTCGCTTCACTGCGCAGGATGCGACAAACCTCATCTCCAGCTAGTCGCGGAAGCATAATATCGAGGATGACCAGATCAGGCTTCTGGCTTCGCGCCCTCTCCAGAGCCTGGATACCGTCCTGAGCGGTGAGGACCTCATAGCCCTCTCTGCTCAGGTTGTACTTGAGCACTTCGCGCAGTGTTTGGTCGTCTTCGACAACGAGGACTCTGCCGGCCATCTTATCTGGCCCAAGAATACTATATGAGCTCTGACCAGTCCAGCATCAGAGACCAGCATCACATGTGGATGCCTGCCTTCGCAGGCATGACACCATTGGGTTTGTGGAGGGATACTCCCATGGCAGGGTCACTGGGGCGTCGAGCCGC
>JAFNFZ010000257.1 GCA_017885485.1 Chloroflexota bacterium | reverse complement strand
CCCATCCATGGCCGCAGCATGATAGTGGGGTGAGGATATCCTGGCCCATATGGGCTGAGCAGTGACTCTGCCCAGCGCCTCTGCAAGGGAAAGACGTTCAGGGGCTGTTGGCAGCAGTCCCCCGGCCTCATCCAAGGCAGAGGTGAACCTGGCCAGGGCGTCATCCAGAGGAACATCTTCAAGGTAGAAGCGCCTCTGTTCTTTAGGATGAGAGCCAGTTGACCCTGCCACGTTTTCTCCTCAGCCGCAATCAGAACATTCTTATGGTCACTGTTTCGCCGGCTGCCAGGCCCCCCCTGTCGATGGGGATCCTGGCAACACCATCAGCCTTGACCAGGGCGAACATAAGGTTGGATTTGCCGAAGACGGGCTCCGCGTAGAGCTCGCCCTTCCTCTCCTCGATCTTCACCGGAACGTAGTCTTCTCTGCCCGGCGCGGAGGGGACGTTGCGGGTCAGCTTCGCCTTGATCTGACGCCGTGTGGGCAACTGATGACATCCGCCCAGCCTGTAAATCGACGGAGTAACAAACAAATCGAAGGTTATCATGGCCGAGGCCGGGTTCCCCGGCAGACCGAATACCGGCTTCCCGGCAACCACACCCAGAATGGTGGGCTTGCCAGGCCTGATCGAGACGCCGTGGACAAGAACCCCCGGCTGGCCCAGCGATCTGATAGCGCTGGCAGTCATATCCCTGGTACTCACCGAACTGCCGGCGGAAACGACAACCATATCAGCCAGCGCCATGGCCCTCATGATCGCTTCCCTCAATGCCTGGTAGCTATCTCGAACAATGTCCAATCTCAAAGGGATGGCCCCAGCCTGCAGAGCAAGCCCAGCCAGCGCATAGGCATTGGTGTTTCTGATTTGTCCCAGCCCCGGTGTGTCTTCAGGAGGCACCAGTTCATCACCGGTGGGAATCAGAGCCACCTTGACTCTCTGGAAGACCAATACCTGGGTGATGCCCAGAGCCAGCAAGGCTCCGATGTCCTGCGGACGAAGCAGGCTTCCCCGAGAGAGCAGGGCTTCGCCACTGGCCATGTCCTCTCCCACCTGAATGACATTCTCGCCCCTGGCCACGGGACGGACCACTTCAATGGCGGAGACATCCACTTCACGGGTATTCTCCACCATGACAACAGCATCTGACTGATTGGCCAGCATGCCCCCGGTATGGATCAGGGCCGCCTCACCGGGGGAGAGGGTCACCGCAGCGGGCTTGCCCATGAGTACTTCCCCCACCACCTTCAGATACGCAGGCTGGCTCTCGGAAGCACCATGGGTATCCTCAGCCCTCACCGCGTACCCATCCATGGCCGATCGGGGGAAATGAGGCAGGTCAACTGGAGCTGCTGTATCTTCAGCAAGCACTCGGCCCAGAGCCTCGCCGCTGGGTATGACCTCAACCCGTTCTATGACTGAGAGATGAGGCTCGAGTTTCGACCAGGCTTCCTGTGGGGTGAGTACCGTGAATAGCTCAGGCATCCTCGTGAGACTAGGTTAGCACGGGCAAGAACGGAAAGGCAAACGCTACAAGAAGATGATCACAGTTCGCGAAAGAGCATGGAGGGCAGATCCTCAGGGAAGAGAACCTCTCTGGCCGTGCTCAACTCTCCTTGAAGAGGGGTGATGGAGATCCGGCATCTGTCCACCGCATGTATGTCTGTTCCCTCTTCGGCCTTCCACCGCGGCTGCCCGATGGTGATCCGATAGTCGTCCCTGCTGCCATCGCGGACCATGGTGATAGCCGTGCTGTAACCACCTTTGCCGACCCTGGTGATATCGATGCCGCCTATCCTCTCCAAGGGCAGATTGGGCAGGTTCACATTGAGCAGCAGAGCCCCTGCCCCGTTGGAGCTGACCCTGGCGGCCAGCAGAGGTGCCAGTCTGGCGGCCACTTCGAAGTTCGTTTCTTCCCCTGCCTGCCCCGCTTGCACCGAAATGGCTACCGACGGCACGCCATGAAGATAGCCCTGCAGGGCTGCGCCGACGGTTCCCGAGAGGAGTACGTCATGACCCATATTGGCTCCTCTGTTGATGCCGGAAAACACCATGGCCACGTTCTCCATCATCCGCAGAGCCAGTATGACGCTGTCGCCCGGCGTTCCCTCAACTGCATAAGCCTTGACCGATGGTAGCAGTGAATCCACCTCGGTCAGCTTCACCGATCGATGGAGACTGATCGCTGTGCCGGTGCCGCTTTGCTCGCGATCAGGGGCACACACCACTACCTCTCCAGCCCCGGTGAGCTGCGCCGCAAGGGCCCACAGCCCCGGGGCATGGATGCCATCGTCGTTGGTGACCAGAATCTTCATTTGGGCTGCCTAGGTGTACTTGTAGAATCCCCAGCCGTTCTTCTTGCCGTAGCGCCCCATAGTGACCATGGCCTTGAGCAGCGGCGGCGGAGCATACATCGGGTCCTTGAATTCGTCATACATGGCACAGGCCATGGCATACATCGTGTCAAGCCCGGCGAAGTCCATCAGTGTGAAGGGCCCCATGGGCGAATTCGTGGCCATCATCCAGGCCTGATCCATCTCCTCGATGGTCGTCCATCCCTCGTCGAGCATGCGGATGGCGTTCATCATGAAGGGGAAGCCGAGACGATTGACGAGAAAACCAGGAGTGTCCTTGGCGAAGACCACCTTCTTGCCCAGTAACTTGCTAACCTTCTCCGCCATCTCGACGGTCTCCTTGGAAACGGCGATAGTCTTGACGATCTCCACCATGGCCATGACAGGCACAGGCTGGAAGAAGTGCATGCCGATAACCTGGGACGGCCTCTTGGTGGCCATGGCCATCTGCAGAATGGACAAACAGGAGGTGTTGCTGGCCAGAATGGCATGCTTGGGACAAATCTTGTCAACGGCTGCAAAAACCTTCTTCTTCTCCTCCATGTTCTCAATCACGGCCTCTATCACCAGGTCACAATCCTTGAAATCCTCCATGTTGATAGTGCCATGGAGTCGGGCAACGGTGGCATCACGATCCTGCGCCGACAGCTTGCCTTTGCTCACAGCTTTGTCCAGCGAAGATCTAAGCGAGGCCATACCCTTGTCCAGAAACTGCTGGTTGACTTCCAGAACCACTGTTGAGTAGCCGGAACGGGCGCATACCTCGGCAATACCGGCGCCCATCAAACCGCAGCCGACCACACCTACTTTCTTTATGTCCATATAACCTCCTTTGTTTATGTCAAGTCTGCAACCGGGAGTCGCGGTGCCCGGTTAAGAGAGAGGCCTGAGGCGTTCCTTCAGCTCCTCCAGTTTCATTATGTAAGGTTCGGCAAATCTGTCCAGCGCCTGCTGCCACTCGGGCATGACCCTGGGATTGATGGCACCGATGGCGCTACCCGAGATCCTCAACTGGTGCAGTATCCCCCTTACCGAGTCCTCGGCTTCCCGCCGTTCCTTCTGCTCAACTTCCCGATATTCCCGGAACAGGGTCTCTGCCTGATCTTTGATCTCTGTGACGCTGGGCTTTTCCTCTTCCTTCAGGGCAGAGATTCCCTCTATGGCCTTGGCCAGTCTCTCATTATTGCCCAGCTCAATCCCCTGCACCAGGCTGGATATCAGCGCCTCTGTCACCAGGTCTCTTTCCGCCCCCTTGTAGCGATCCAGCTCGACTTTCAATTGCCACAGGCCAAGCCCACCCAGATATCGGTCGGCCAGTCCCTTCCCCACGGGGGCAATCTCCTGCCGTCTCTGGTTCCTGAGCTCTTCCGGAGAAAGCTTGCCCAGCTTGTCAGCTTTCTCCATGGCGATCTCCCAGGCACTCTTTATGTCACCCATTCTGACCTCGAACCACCAACAGCGAAGAGCAGGAGAGTAAGCACTGGCTCCCCTGCTGATCTTCACCATAGACTGGCCTGGCCAGTCCATGGAAACGCGGCCGGTTTCTCCGACTAGAGTGTACTATATCCACCATTGACGCTGATGGTCTGCCCATGTATGAAGGAGGCAGCATCAGAGCAGATGTAGACAACCGTATTGGCCACATCCTGGGGCACAGCCACCCGCCCGATGGGATACAGCTTCAACTGCATCTTCTTCATGTCTTCGCTCAGGGTGTCCTGGGTGACCCCCTGGGTCATGGAGAGATCAGAGACATGCTCCTTCTTCTCCGGAATGACACCGGCAGGGCAGACGCAGTTGACGTTGATGCTGTAGCGGCCCAATTCCTTGGCAACGGCCTTGGTGAAGCCGATGACCCCGCCCTTACAGGCGGAATAGACCACCTGCCGGAACTCTCCAATGCGGCCGGCCTCTGATCCAATATTGCAGACCTTGCCGTACTTGCGGGGAATCATCTGCTCCAGCACAGCCCTGGTGCAGTTGAAGACGCTCCAGAGATTCAGATTGACCATCTTCTGCCAGGTCTCCCGCTTCTGCTCCATGAACAGACCCCAGGGGCTGTCCAGCCAGCCGACGCCGTTGACCAGCACATCGATCTTCCCGAAATCCTTCACCGTCTCTTTGACCATGGCATCAACGGACTCAACGCTGGTCACATCGGTCTTGACGAAGACGATCTTCCCACCGCCACCCAAAGCGCTGGCCTCGGCAGCCACTTTGGGCGCCTGCTTATCATCAATGTCAGCAATAACTACATTGGCTCCCTCTCTGGCGAACGCCAGGACATTGGCGCGGTTGATGTTCGAGCTGCCTCCAGTCACAATCACCGCCTTACCTTTGTAACCCAGATCCATGTTCCCTCCTTCTGTCTGAATTCATCGCTGTGATGACAGGACACTGATTGAATGGCCTGCACTGCTCAGCGCCCCTCAGTCACTTAGAATACGAATGGATCCCCCTCGCTGCTCTTGAACTTCGGTGTCCTCTTCTCCAGGAACGACTTCGCCGCCTCCAGATGGTCGGGCGAGTTGAGGGTGTGGTATTCATAGGCAATGGTGGTGTCGAACAACAGGTTGATCCGATCCATCAGTATCTTATTGAGGGACATCTTGGTCAGGCTTATGGCCAGCGTCGGCCCATCGGCAAACCGCTTGGCATAGGCCCAGGCCTCATCCATCAGCTTCTCAGGCGGCACAACCTTGGTGATCAGACCGATGCGCTCAGCCTCTGCGGCACTGACCATCTCTCCGGTCATAAGGTACTGTTTCGCCTTGCACATGCCCACCAGCAGAGGCCAGATGATGCAGCCGCCATCACCGGGGAGTATGCCCACTCCGATGTGGGGGTCGCCGATGCGGGCCTTCTCCGAGGCGATCACGATGTCGCACTGCAGCGCGATGGTGGCTCCCAGTCCAGCGCAGGCGCCATTCAGAGCGGCGATAACCGGCTTGCGGCAGGAAAGGAGATTGATGATGATCCGCTTCACACTGGTGCTGGGAATGCGAATGGTGTGATCCGTGTAACCCGTTATCATGAGATTGATGTCACCGCCGGCTGAGAAAGCACGCCCGGCCCCGGTGAGGATGACGGCATTCACTTCCGGATCATCGTTCATATCCTCGAATATGTGCTCTATCTCGGCATGCTCCGGCTTGCCGATGGCATTCATGGCATCCGGATTGTTCAGGGTGAGGATGGCCACCCTCTCCTTCTTCTCCACCTTGATGTACGAGTACTTGCTGTAGTCAACCATCAGTATGACCTCCTTCTGTTTCGACTCACCAACTACATACCCAGTTCCTGGGCTACTATCTCACGATGAAAGTCAGCATCCCCAAAGTACAACTCAGCAGCCTTGGCCCTCCGGAAGTACAACTCTAAATCATGATCCTTCGTAAACGCTATGGCCGCATGTATCTGGTGCGACTGCGCCGTTACCCTCCGATACGCCTCGCTTAACCACCCCTTGATCACCGAGATCTCTTTCCGACAGGGTATCCCCTCACTTAACATCCACGCCGCTTTGTGCAGGCTCACCCGGGCACTGTCTACGTCTATCGACATGTCCGCCATGTAGTGCTGTATGGCCTGGAAACTGCCTATCGGCCGGTCAAACTGTACCCGGTCTTTCCCATACTGGATGGTCATCTCCAACACCTGCTGCGCCCCACCCTGCATCTCCGCAGACTTCGCCAGCGCCGCCAACTCCATCACCTTCTTGACTATCTCCCATCCATGTCCAACCCGCCCCAGTACGTCATCCCGCGATACCTTCACCTTGTCAAAGGTGACCTCACATTGTTTGTCCCCAGCTATCGTCTTCAGCAGGTGGACACTTACCCCGGGCGCCGTCCGGTCTATCAGGAACAGCGTTACGCCCTCCTCAGGAGGATGATGCCCCTTCGCCGTCCGCCCCGCCACTATCATCTTGTCCGCTACATTGGCATCGTTCACAAACAGCTTCGTCCCACTGAGCACATAGTCATCACCATCATGGTGCGCCTCTAGTTGCACCGCCTTAGCCTCATACTTGGCACTGGGCTCAGTCAGGGCCATGGTCATGATCAACTCACCTTTGCATAACTTCGGCAGTATGGCCTTCTTCTGTTCCTCCGTCCCAAACTCCAGCACCGGCATGCCACCCAGAATCACCGTCGATATGAATGGCCCGGGTAAGCAGGCCCGCCCCATCTCCTCCAGCAGTATCACCAGGTCCAGAAAGTTGAATCCTCCCCCACCATACTGCTCAGGAAACGGCAACCCGACCCACCCTAACTCTGCCATCTCCTTCCATAACTCCGGCACATAACCCCTCTCATCTTCCTCCATCTGCCTCACTAACGTCTTCGGAACTTTGCTCGCTAAGAAATCACGAGCACTTTTCCATAACATCTCTTGCTCTTCGGTTAATGATAGATCCATGGCACTCTCCTTCCCTGACAGACTTCAGCCCCGGGGCAGACCCAGGCCCACCGAGGCTACGGTGTTCCGCGATGCCTCGTTGGTACCACCTTCAATGGTCATTGCCACGGACGCCAAGTAGAGATACTTCATCCTGCCTCTAAGCCTGACCCACTCAGAATGCTCATCAAGCTGCCCGTAGAGGCCCAGCGTCTGCACACCGATATGGCTCAGACGCTGGAGTATGCTGCCGCCCAGAGGTCTTAGCTGGCAGGCGGTGGCCACGATGGGCATACCTCTGGTAGCCATCCAGTTCAACCTCATGCCCAGGTTCCGGCCCACGTCCAGTTCGATAGCCAACTGTGCCAGCCGGCTCCGAATCAAGGGATCCTGGCAGAGAAGCCGGCCGTCCACGTCCCTGGTCTCTTTGCAGTACTTTATGAGCATTTGCAGGTCCCGCCGCCCGCTGTTTATCAACCAGTAGCCAAAGCTCTTCTCAGTGGCTACCCCGAAAAGGGCCACGCCCCAACCTCCGTTGAGCGCACCAAGCACGTTCGTCTTGGGCACCCTGACATTGTCATAGAAGACTTCGCAGAAAGCCGGATGACCGGTGATCTGGGGTATCCGCCGCATGGAGACCCCGGGGCTCTTCAAATCAACTAAGAAAGTGGTTATGCCTTTGTGTTTCTTGACATTGGGGTCAGTCCTCGCATAAAGGATGACCCAGTCGGCGTAGTAGGCTCCGGTCTGCCAGGTCTTCTGTCCGTTGAGGACGTAACTGTCCCCATCCTCTGTCGCCTTCAACTGCAGGTTGGCCAGATCCGAGCCGGCATTCGGCTCACTCATACCGATGCACCACTGCATTTCACCACGGGCTATTCGAGGCAGGAACTCCTGCCTCTGGACCTCCGTGCCGAACTGCAGAATCATGTCGCCGGTCATCAGAGCCGCGGATATAGCCCAGTAAGGTGCCCCGCGGTAGATCAACTCCTGCTCCAGGATAAACCGCTTCATCATAGGAGCTTCCTGGCCACCATACTGCTTCGGCCACTGCAAACCCAGCCAGCCCCGGGCAGCCAGCTTCCGCCTGATCTCCAGGTCAAACTGGTGGAGATCTTCGTCAGCCTGCTCGTTGTGTCCGTCCGGGTCCACACCGAGCCAATCCGGTGGGAGCACTTCATCAAGAAAGGCTTGAACCTCCTTGAGGAACTGCTCCTCATCGGGAGTAAATCTGAAGTCCATTGACCTCCCTTCCGTTGCAGCGGCGGAAGACGCTAGACCTGCTTCGGCAACCCCAGGCCGAACCTTCCGGCGATATGATTCTTGGAGGTCTCGGTCGTGCCTCCGGCGATAGTGAACGAGAGCGCGCTAATGTAGGTGTGCCGGATTCTGCCACCCAGCTTCACCCACTTTGAGTCCTCTTCAAGGGGTCCATAGAGTCCCAGGATCTGCTGACCCACGTTTCCCAACCTCTGGCACAGGTTTCCGCCGTGGACCTTAATCTGCGAGCTGCCTTTCACGGTAGGTAACTCCTTCGCCGCCATCCAGGTCAGCTCATGGCCCATGTTCATGCCGACTTCGATGTCAATGGCCAGTTGCGCCAGCCTGCTGCGGATCACGGGATCATGGGACAGCGGTTCACCATGAGCATCCTGCGTCTCCTTACANNTACGTCCTCTCCGCCCCGAACGCGTAGAGCAGAATTTCCCAGCCACCGTTCTTCTTGCCCAGCAGGTTCTCCTTGGGCACCTTCACATTGTCAAAGAAGACCTCATCAAACGCGGGGATGCCCGTGGCCTGCTCGATCCGGCGCATGGTGATCCCGGGGCTCTTCAGGTCCACTATGAAAACACTGAGGCCCAGATGCTTGTTGGCGGGGTCGGTGCGGGTGTAGGTCATGGCGTACTTGGCGTTGTGGCCGCCGCTGGTCCAGATCTTCTGTCCATTCAGGACATAGCAGTCGGCTTCTTCCGCAGCCTTCAATTGAACGTTGAAGGTATCGGTACCGGCGTTGGGTTCACTCATGCCAATGGCCCACTTCACCTCGCCACGGGTGATGGGGATGACATACTGCTTCTTCTGCTCTTCGGTACCAAAGTGCAGGAGCAGATCAGCCTGAGCTATGGCAAGGTCCATACCGGGTGATCCCCGATAGGCCAGTTCCTGCAGCAGGACCATCTCTTTCCATAGAGACTCCCCCCGGCCGCCGTACTCTTTGGGCCAGGTCACGCCTATCCAGTTCTTCTCTCCGAACTTGCGCCACATCTTCACCGCCAGTTCGAACACCTCCGGCCGGCTCTCTTCCTCCGGGCCGGGGTCAATTCCCAGCCAGCCGGGCGGCAGTTCTCTGTCAAGGAACTCCCTTATCTCCTTACGGAAGGCTTCTTCTTCTGGAGTAGAACGAAAATCCATGCCTCTCCTTTCGTCCCGCCGGTTACATACCCAGTTCCTGGGCTACTATCTCACGATGAAAGTCAGCATCCCCAAAGTACAACTCAGCAGCCTTGGCCCTCCGGAAGTACAACTCTAAATCATGATCCTTCGTAAACGCTATGGCCGCATGTATCTGGTGCGACTGCGCCGTTACCCTCCGATACGCCTCGCTTAACCACCCCTTGATCACCGAGATCTCTTTCCGACAGGGTATCCCCTCACTTAACATCCACGCCGCTTTGTGCAGGCTCACCCGGGCACTGTCTACGTCTATCGACATGTCCGCCATGTAGTGCTGTATGGCCTGGAAACTGCCTATCGGCCGGTCAAACTGTACCCGGTCTTTCCCATACTGGATGGTCATCTCTAACACCTGCTGCGCCCCACCCTGCATCTCCGCAGACTTGGCCAGCGCCGCTAACTCCATCACCTTCTTGACTATCTCCCATCCATGTCCAACTCGACCCAGTACGTCATCCCGCGATACCTTCACCTTGTCAAAGGTGACCTCACATTGTTTGTCCCCAGCTATCGTCTTCAGCAGGTGCACACTTACCCCGGGCGCCGTCCGGTCTACCAGGAACAGCGTTACGCCCTCCTCAGGAGGATGATGCCCCTTCGCCGTCCGCCCCGCCACTATCATCTTGTCGGCTACATTGGCATCGTTCACAAACAGCTTCGTCCCACTGAGCACATAGTCATCACCATCATGGTGCGCCTCTAACTGCACCGCCTTAGCCTCGTATTTGGCACTGGGCTCAGTTAAGGCCATGGTCATGATCAACTCACCTTTGCATAACTTCGGCAGTATGGCCTTCTTCTGTTCCTCCGTTCCAAACTCCAGCACCGGCATGCCACCCAGAATCACCGTCGATATGAATGGCCCGGGTAAGCAGGCCCGCCCCATCTCCTCCAGCAGTATCACCAGGTCCAGAAAGCTGAATCCTCCCCCACCATACTGCTC
>JAFNFZ010000256.1 GCA_017885485.1 Chloroflexota bacterium | reverse complement strand
CTGAGTCCTGACCATGTCGTTCATCTCAGCAGAGGCCTGCCAGTCAAAGCTGACCAGGGAACCGATCAACACCCCCAGGAGCGCCAGAGCAATAACCAGAGCCGGAATCCTCAGCCTCCCCGGAGGACTGCCCCGTTTCGCTTCCCTGGTAAGCATGATGCCGAATATTAGGAGCACCGACACCGCCCCGATGTATACCAGAACCTGGACGGCAGCCAGGAAATCGGCGTTGAGGGTGACATAAATACCGGCCACCGCGAAGAAGCACACGATCAGGAAGAGCGCAGCATGAAAAATATCGCGCGCAAAAATCACCGCCAGTGCCGTCCCCACAGACAGAGCCGCCAGTATCCAGAAGGCTGCTGCCAGACTCATCGTTTCTTGCTCCCCGTGTCCCCTTCTATGAGTAGAGTCTGCCGTGGCAGGCCGGGCTCTAGCTTGGGCCGGGCATAAGCGCTGCGCTGTTTGTCTGGAGTGAACAGCAGTTTATCTCTAGACAGAACCAGATCGCCCCTGCGATAGCTGGAGCGCTCGTACTCCATCCCCAGGAAGAGCGCATCGTAGGGGCACGACTCCACACACAAGCCACAGAAGATGCAGCGACCGCTATCCAACTGGAACTTCTCGACGACATAGTCATTCTCTGTGCCCTTGGACGTGACGATCTCGATGTTTCCCTGCGGGCAGCTCTTGGCACAGGTGGCACAGCCCGTGCAGCGCTCCTTATCCCAGACCAGAGTATAGCCCCTGAAGCGCTTCGAAAGCGTCAGCTTCTGCTCCGGGTACTGCGTGGTAATCCGCCGCCTGAAGAGATGTCTGAAGGTCATGGCCATCCCTTTGAGCAGACCGAGGCCGGACCCCTCAAGCATTGACGCCAACTCTGCCTCCTCCAAACCTGAAGAGCCTCGACCACAGGTAAATCAGAACAAGTGCCGCCGGCAGGTTGATGAAGACGATCCACCAGGGCATTCCACCATCGATTTCACCCCAGACAATCATCTCTGCTGCCACGACGAACACATTCATCAGAGCAAGAGGGAAAAGGAACTTCCAGCCGAAGCCCATCAAATGGTCTACTCGCAAACGCGGGAAGGTCACCCTCGCCCAGATGAGCAGGAAGAAGATGAAGAAGACTTTGAGCAGGAACCAGAGGAATCCGATGTACTCATCTCCGGGTCCCCTCCAGCCGCCGAAGAACAGTGTCGCCGCAACTGCCGACATCGCCAGAGCATGACCATACTCGGCTAGATAAAACATGGCAAACTTCATGCCGGAGTACTCTATGTGGAAGCCCGCCACGATTTCGGAGTCTGCTTCCAGAAGATCGAAGGGACCTCTGTTGATTTCAGCCATCGCGGCGATAAGGAAGATCAGAAATCCCAGAGGCATCAGCACAAAGAAAGGAATCTCCTGCGCCGCCACAATCTCATTCATGGACAAAGAACCAGCCACCAGCACGACGCTGATGATCGACAGAACCAGAGGCACCTCGTAGCTCACCATCTGTGCGATAACCCGCATGCCGCCAAGAAGCGAGTATTTGTTGCCGGAACTCCAGCCTGCCATGAACACGCCCACCACACTCAGGGCGCTGATGGCCACCACGTAAAGAATGCCAATACTCATGTCTGGAATCAACCCGTGTCCGTCATGGAAAGGCACCACGGCAAAGATCAGCAGCACCGGGAGGAAGCCGACAACCGGGGCAATGAAATGCACCCACTTGTCAGCCACAGCCGGCACAATATCCTCTTTCAGCAACACCTTGATGGCATCCGCTACCGGCTGCAGCGCTCCCCAGGGGCTGGCGCGATTCGGCCCCCACCGCATCTGGAACGGACCGAAGGCCCGGCGCTCAAACCAGATGAACACCATCACCATCAGCAGCACAAAGACAATGATGGCCAGAGCGAACACCGCGAAATGGGCCCAGAAGTTGCCCAGAGGCCACCAGTCCATCAGCGGTCCACCTCTCCCATAGCGATATCAATGCTGCCGAAGGTGGCGATCACGTCAGCCACCTTCCAGCCCACTACCATGTCCTTCAGGGCAGTGAGATTGAGCAGTGCCGGCGGTCTGATGTGCATCCGATAGGGAGCAATGGAGTTGTCCGAGACGACGTAGAAGCCCATCTCGCCCTGGGGCGTCTCGACACGGCCATAGGCTTCACCCACCGCGGGTCGCAGCAGTTGAGGCAACTTGGCGCATGCCTCGCCTGCAGGAAACTGCCTCATGGCCTGCTCCAGTATGCGCAGACTCTGATGCATCTCCATTATTCTCACCCGATAGCGGTCATAGTTGTCACCAACCTGCCCGATCGGGACCTCGAAATCAAAGCGGTCATACACGGAGTACGGATCTGCCTTCCTGATATCCCATTTCACCCCGCTGGCCCGCAACACAGGCCCGCTGGCCGACGCATTGATGGCCAGTTCCCGTGGCAGAACGCCCACTCCCTTGGTTCGCGCCAGCAGGATCTCATTCTCTGCCAGCAGTTGCTCGTACTCAGCAATAAAGTGAGGCATCTCGGCCACAAACCTCTTCAGGACAGGCATGAACTCCTCAGGCACATCACCACTCACCCCTCCCACGCGCATGTAGTTGTAGGTCAAACGCTGCCCGCAAACCATCTCAAACATGTCCAGGATCTTTTCCCTCTCGCGATACATGTACAGCAGCGGTGTGTACACCGAACACCCCAGGTCATTCAGGAAAAAACCGACTGCCATGAGGTGGCTGGAGATGCGCATCAGCTCATCCATGATCACCCTGATGTATTCGCCACGCTCGGGAACATGTATGCCGGCCAGTTTCTCCACAGACCGGACATAGGCATGATTGCAGGCCATTGAGCTCAAGTACAGCAGTCTGTCTGTAAGGGGAATAACCTGGGTGTAGGTCCGGGTTTCCGCCAGCTTCTCTATTCCCCTGTGCAGATAGCCGAAAATCGGCTCCAGGTCTACCACCACCTCCCCGTCCAGGAGAACCCTCATGCGGAAAACACCGTGCGTGGACGGGTGCTGGGGCCCCATGTTGAGCACAAAGGGCTCGGTCTTGAGTTCCATATCCGTGCTTAGGCTCGACATAGACTCCACAATATCCTCGGCATGCTCCGGAGGAATGACCGCGCTGGCCACTGTAATTCCTCCTTCAAGCACGTCGCCGCCAGACTCAACTCCTTTTCTTCCTGTTCCCAGGCCGACCTGCCGTGTTCCTGTACCCGCTTATCAATCTCTCCGATAAGCCCCTGGTCCCTCTTGATCCTCGATTCCACCTGATCAGCTACATGGGCACTTATCAGTCCGCATTCCTTCTTCATCTGGTTGAAGCCCAGTGCCGCTTCATAGGTGACATCCACGATTTCCTGGCGGCTGAGCCATTCCGTTTCATAGCTCAGTATATGGCTCCAGGCAGGAGAGAGAAGCGCCTGGCGATGCTCCTCCAGCGTTCGGCAGAACAACCGGTATCCATAGTCCTCCGGACGATCAAACACCTGGCTTCCCGGGTCTATGAAAGGCGCTAGCGGTGATATGTGAGGATGCAATCCGCTCTTGCTTCCAAACTCCTTGAGCAGTTTCCCTGTGTAATGGACGGTATCCATGACCGACACCGAATCCTGCTTCGGCAGGCCAATCATGTAGAAAAGGTCAAACCTCCGACAACCGCTCTCCAGCGCTCCCTTGACGGTCTCCTCGATATCAGCATTCTGCCAGCCCTTGCCGAATGCTCGGCGTACTTCTTCGTCATGAGACTCCGTAGACATCTGAATATTGCAGTGGGGAATGACCTTCCTCACCTTCTCGAAGAAGTCTTTTCTTGCCGGAGCGAAAAGCTCGAGCACTATCGGACCGTTGACCCCCTTTCTGCTCATGGCTTCCAGAAGCCTGTCAGCATAGTCCTCGCCAGGCTGCCGAATATCCCCTATGATGAACACCGGCCCCCTGAGGTAACGCTGAATGCTGTGGATATCATCAGCCAGCATATCCGGGCTACGATAGGCCACCTCATCCCGATTGCACACGCCCTTGAAGGCAAAGCGGGAACCGCCACAGGAGTGGCAGTTCAGGGTGCAGCCCCGGCAGGTGAACACAGCAGTCACCGGATAGTCCAGCCAGTTCTTGAAGGGAAGCATCCCCGAAAGGGATCGGTATTTGATAACCGATCTGACCGGATACGCATAGTCCAGCGGAAGGTCATCCAGGTTTGCTGGAACATAGGACAGGGCATTGTGCTGCACCGCCCCCTGCTTGTCCTTCCAGCTCAGGTTGGCCACATCCTCAACCGAAGCCCCCTGTTTTATGCGCCTCATGAGCTGGAGCACAGGTTCCTCAGTGGAATCGCCACGCACCACGAAATCAACCTGCGGATATTCAATCAACTCGCGATAGAAGTAGCTCGCTGACAGACCGCCAAAGATGACCGGTATCGAAGGATGGAGCTTCTTCACCACCCGCGCCAGTTCCAGACTGCCCTGGGCGTGAGGCAACCAGTGCAGGTCAATGCCAAAGGCCACTGGATGAAGCTTGCTCAGGAAACGTTCAACATTGAAGCCGCGCTCCGTCAGCATGCGGTTGGCAATGTTCACAATCCTGGTGGGTACCCCTGACTTCTCCAGATAGCCAGCGATACTGATGAAACCAATAGGGTACATCTCAAAGAGGGGCGTAGAGGGGATCACATCGCTTATCGGGCCGTAGACGATGGACCTCTCCCGGAAATCATAGATGCTCGGGGCGTGGAGGAGCACCAGCTCAGGCTTTGGCATCACAGGTAGTCCCTCCTCAGCGGATGCCCTTGAAAGCCTTCCCAGAGAAAGAGACGCTTCAGGTTGGGGTGTCCCACAAATCTGATGCCCAGGAGATCATATGCCTCCCGCTCCTGATAATCAGCGCCACGCCAAACCTCTACCACCGAAGGCACCTCGGGCTTCTCCCGAGTGCAGCGCGCCTTGAGGACAATACTGTGGTTGTGCTTCATCGACGTCAGAATGTAAACCACCTCGAGGTAGTCAAGATAGTCGGCGCCGGTGAGGCAGGTCAGATAGTCAAAATCGAGGCCGGGAGTGTTCTTGAGGAATTGTGCTACCTGGAGCACCGCTTCGGGGCGGACCAGGATCCAGGACTGGCTGACCTCGACGACAGATTGGGGTACCCGCTCGCCAATCTGCTTGGCAACTTCCTGACCGATAAGTGCCTTTGTCATACCCGGAGTTGTTTCCAGCCGGGCTCCGAAGCCGG
Source organism: Chloroflexota bacterium (assembly GCA_017885485.1). Lineage (GTDB taxonomy): Bacteria > Chloroflexota > Dehalococcoidia > UBA2247 > RBG-13-53-26 > RBG-13-53-26. The sequence continues at coordinate 1,944 of JAFNFZ010000256.1, read as the reverse complement.
AGCTAGTCCTGCTGTCTGAATTTTCTTTTGTCGATTTTTTTGTGCAGCATCATCACGCCGTAGATCAGGGCTTCAGGGCGGGGCGGACACCCGGGAACATAGACATCCACCGGAATAATTCGGTTCACACCGGGCACCACACTGTACGAATGGGCAAATGTCCCGCCGCTGATGGCGCAGGCACCCATGGCAATCACCCACTTCGGTTCCGCCATTTGATCATAGAGCATCTTCACCGCCGGGGCCATCTTCCAGGTTAGGGTCCCCGATACAATAAAAAGATCGGCCTGCCGTGGCGACGCTCGGAACACGTCCATGCCAAAGCGCGTTATGTCAAATCGCGAGCTTGCCGTGGCCACCATCTCCATGGCGCAGCAGGCAAGCCCGCTTCCGAACGGCCAGGTAGAGTAGTGGCGACCCCAATTGAGGACCTTGGCTATCGAACTCATGATTATGTTCTGCTTTATGTCGCTGTCCAGCCATTCGTCAGGATCCTTGATAGGCTGCTGAGACCTGGCAACAAGCTCCTCAATCCGCCTGCCCTCTNNGTGCTGACAATAGCCACAAAGATAGCTACCGCCGCCAGACCATAACCAGCCAGTTCCTTGACGTCGGTCGCCCAGGGATAGAGGAAGATCGTCAGGACATCGAGAACAACAAAAATGAGGGCGTAGAAGTAGTAGCGGAAGTTGAACTGGACCCACGCCTTACCCACCGGCTGCACTCCGCACTCATAGGTAGTGTACTTGTCCGGATTGGGTTTCTTGCGGGCGCCGATGCCGGCGAGACGAAGTCCAATGGCTACCAGAGGCAACATAATAGCAAAGAGGATGGCTACGATGATGAACAGAGCTAGAAGTCCGTAATCTGCTAGCAAATGCCCCTGCCTCCGGCTAGGTGATTAAGATAGCATATCTACTTTTTCAAAAGCAAATTCCCCTCTCGGAATATCGCCACAACCCAGGGTTGCCTACTCTTCAGCACTGTGATATAAGGAAGGCAGATTGCTCGGTTGGGGACATGGAAATCGTGAGGTGGTATAGAAACGTAGGCGCCCTGACCGGAGGCCGCCATACACGCAAAGGGCCTGCCGCCAAGGGCCAGCAAGCCCAGGATGACCTCCGTGTAGAGGAGATCACCTGGGGCGACCTCCGTTGGATTAACATCGAGAAACCCTCACGTGCGGACACCGAGTATCTGTCCCAGAACTATCCCTTTCACCCTTTGGATCTGGACGACTGTCTGAGCCGAATCCAGCGCCCCAAGATCGACGAATACGACGAATACCTCTTCATCGTCTTCCATTTTCCCCTGTTCAGAAAGGAAGCAGAGGTGACCGTCGCCAGTCAATTGTCCATCTTCATTGGCAAGAACTACCTGATCACACTCCATGACGGGGCGCTCAAGCCTCTGCTGAAGTTGTTCCGTGACTGCCAGACCAGCGAGCAGGCCTGCCAGGTGAACATGAAAAGCTCAGGCTACCTCCTCTACCGCATCACAGATATCCTGGTGGACTACTGCCTGCCCATCACCAACAAGATCATGCACAACCTGGAAATGGTGGAGGATGAGATATTCAACCCCGGAGGTCGCAGGGGGGTTGTACGGGAAATCTCAAATCTTCGCCGCGATGTCATCTCCAACCGCCGCATCATCTGGTCAATGAAGGGAATCGTAAGCAGCCTGGAGTACAGAACTGGACGTTACACCGCCGAAGACATGGAGGTGTTCTGGGGAGACGTCGTTGACCACGTTGACAAGATCTGGGACACCCTCGACGAGTGCAAAGAGATAATCGAAGGGTTGAAGGACACCAATGACTCCATCTCCTCGCACCACACAAATGAGACCATGCGAGTCCTCACCGTCATCGCCACCATAATGATGCCTCTCACTCTGGTAGCCAGCATCTATGGCATGAATGTCGGCTTGCCCGACGTAGGA
>JAFNFZ010000255.1 GCA_017885485.1 Chloroflexota bacterium | reverse complement strand
CCAACTGCCCTTTGCAGGATATCGGCAGGCTACTGGGCGGGCGAGATCACTCCACCGTTCTCCGCAGCTATCACAAGATTGCCACAATGGTGAACACCGATACCACATTGCGTGGCAAGGTGAACCATATTGCCACTGCACTCCGTGCATAGCCCTTATTACTTCTACTAGTCCTAGTTCAAGGATCCCCTGATTTTATATGACTGTGCAAGTAGTCTTATAATTATGGATTGTGCATAGCCTGTATGCCTTAGGTTAGCGGTACCGCGGAGATAGTGTGTACGGTGGTGGCTGGCAATGAGCGCACGTAGCAGCACAAGGGTGGTTATGGCAGCCGCGCTCCTGGTAGCACTGGTGTCAGTTGTGTTGTTGAGAAGCTGCTGCCCATCGCCGATAGCCCCTTCGATACAAGAGGAGATGCTTCAGCCCGGCGACATCATCTTTGTGGATCTCTACAGTGGGTGGTACCACTTTGGATATTGGGATCACATAGCGCTCTATGTGGGGGAGCAACCATACCCAGGGGTAGTGGAAGCCACCTACAACGGAGGCATCTGCTATACTCCTTTGCCATCATTCCTAGATCGGGTCTGGCCTGCCTATCTGGCGGTCAAGAGGCTTGGCGATGTTGCCGGGCGAGAGCAGGCTCTACAGAAGGCCATAGAATGCGCCATGGCGCAGGTTGGCAACGAATTCGACTACACTGCAGTACCGGCAGCGATACCACTGAAGATCAATGGGCAAAACGAGCATTGTGCCGAAGTGGTGTGGAGAGCATACAAAGCAGCTGGCATTGAGCTGGACAGCAACGATGGCCCGCTCCTGTACCCTGATGACGTCTACTACAGCCCGAGGCTAAGCTCCGTATGCACATAGGTGTTTTCGGGGGCACGTTCGACCCCATTCACCTCGGCCATCTTGGTGCGGCAGAAGCAACAAGAGGCGCTCTCGGTCTGACCAGGATCATCTTTGTCCCTGCCGGGGAGCCATGGCTAAAAGCTGAAATGCCTGTTTCTCCGGCACATGACCGCTTGGAAATGGTGCGCCTTGCCCTTATCGGCCAGAGACACTACGAGATATCGACTGCAGAAATCGACAGGGCTGGCCCTTCCTATACTGTGGATACCATGGACATACTACAGAGAGAACTGGGGAATGAAGCAAAGCTGTACCTCCTTGTTGGAAGTGACGCGCTCTGGGATTTCCCGCGATGGAAGGAACCCTCTCGACTGATAGAGATCTGCCAGTTGGCAGCCTTCAGCAGACCTGGCTTCCCCTTGCCCGCGTTGGATGGTCTCGAGATGGCAATCCCCGGGATTTCAAAGCACATTACCTTTGTGCAGGTGCCCCAGATGGATATCAGTGCCACAGGGATTCGGCGCCTAGTGACACTGGGAGTCTCTATAAGCCACCTGGTGCCCGCAGCGGTGGAGCGGTATATTGTCGACCACGGGTTGTACCGGGACCCCAATCCGTGAACGGCAAACCCACCGGATTGGAGGTCCATCACCGTGACTTGCTGGGGCTCGGAGGCGCATCCTATAATCTGGCCGGGCTACCCGATGATTCAGATTGCCGCTTCTGATTTGTGATCATGCACAAGGTTGGAGTTAAGCTAGTTCACCCGGCGGCAATCCCACCCCGAAGAATGACTATGGGGAGCGCCGGTTTCGACCTGTACGCGGCGGAGAGCGTGAAGATACCGCCTACCCGCTGTGAACCCGACGGTCGTGCTGAGGTTGGGAGGAATCTGGTGTCTACTGGCATTGTGATAGAACTGCCTCAGGGCACAGTGGGCAGGATAGCATCACGTTCCGGGCTGTCAGTCAAGGCGAACATAGAGGTGGGAGCCGGCTGGATTGACAGTGACTACCGGGGCACGCTAATGGTGGAATTGAAGAACTTTGGTTCCAGTCCGTATCAGGTGAGAGCGGGAGACCGCATCGCACAACTGGTGATATTGCCAGTTGTTGATGCTGAGATCAATGTTGTGGATGATACGGGGCAGACGGCACGAGGACGATGTGGATTCGGGTCTACCGGTGACTGAAGCGCAGACACGAGAGCGAAACTGAGATCGTCATGAAGAGCCGATCAGCGTTGGTGACAGGTCCTTGGGAACCTGAAGGAATCCTGCATTGAGGGGAGCTATCTAGCTATGAATGAGAGGGCCATGCATGTAACGCTGATTGAAGCCAGGGACCTGTCGGAGGCCTGGTTCCTGTGTTTGCGTAGCGCTCTCACGGAAGGGTATGAATATCGGATAGACCGAGGGAGTTTTGAGGGACAGCGCAGGAGGGAACTGGACCTGGCGGTCATCCAGATCCGGCAACCGGGCATAAGGCCACTGGTGCCGGACGTGCCTTTGGGCGTGCCGCCTCCGACGACGATGGAGTACGTGGAGGCCTACCTACCCTACCTGATGACATCCTGCAAAGCTGAAGGAGAGCAATACACCTATGGGGAAGACCTTGAACCGCAGATTCCGGAGGTCATCCGGATGTACAAGGCGGGAGGATACAACACCAATCAGGCATACATGGCAGTAGGCAGTAGAGAATCCATCTATCTTGGAGACCCTCAATGTTTGCGGGGAATTCATACCAGGATCAGATATGGTCGCCTCCACTTCGTGGTTTACTTCAGGTCCTGGGATCTGTGGGGAGGTTTTCCATCCAACCTTGCAGCATTGCAGCTCCTGAAGGAGTACATGGCGGCTGAGATCGGAGTTCCCGACGGAGAGATGATCTGCCTCAGCAGTGGGCTGCATCTCTATGAACACGCCTGGGAATTGGCGAAACTGGTGGCGCGCACGGAATAGGAAAGCTTCTCCCCTGACCTCCTTTTTGCCGGGAGTCGGAGAGAGGATCCTTTGTGTGCCGAGCGAGCCGCAAGATTGTCAATCTGTACTTGGTAGGTATATACTATGCTTGATTTCTACTGGGAGGTGGTTTTGTGGAGTGTACAATGTTGCCCAAGTGCCAGAAGTGCAGTAGCGGTGATCTGGTGCCTCTTTCCGATTTCGGCAGCCAGGGGGCACCGATACACTATAAGGCATGGGTGTGCACCAACCCCAATTGCGGGTTCAATTTGAAGATAAGGAATGGTGACGTCTACATAAACGAGCCGGTGCAAAGTGGAGCTATGCACAATGCGCGAGCGCGATAGGCTCTCTTAGTTGACCTAGACTGTGATTCCGCAAGCCCCGCTGAACGCGGTCATAAGCAAGCTCGTTGATCTTCTTCTTCCACCTCGCTGTGTCGGTTGCGGAAAAGAGGGGGCCTTCATTTGTGCAATGTGTGCTGGGGCTTTGCCCCGCCTGTCACCACCGCTGTGTCCCCTCTGCGGCAGGCCGATGATCCAGGAGGAACTGTGTTCTTCCTGTCGGAGATGGAAACTGGAAATTGATGGCATTCGCTCGCCGTTTGCTTTTCAGGGAGTGCTGCGCCAGGCTGTTCATCGGTTCAAGTACGGAGGTTTCAAGGCGCTGGCCCTTCCTCTAGCTCGATTGCTGGCTGAGGACCTGGGCAGCAAGCCCTTGCCTGTGGAAGTTGTGGTTCCCGTTCCTCTTCATCCCCGTCGGCTGCGTGAGCGGGGCTACAATCAGTCGGGGCTCCTGGCGCGGGAGCTTTGCAGGTTGACCGGGCTCCCGGTGGAGGAGGACACGCTGTTCAGACACCGCGATAGCCGTGCCCAGGTCAGGGCCCACGACTCAGAGGAGCGGCGGAGCAACGTACTGGGTGCTTTCGAGTGCCGAAACGGGAAGTTGGCAGAGAGGCGGATCCTCCTCATTGACGACGTTTGCACCACAGGAGCGACCTTGAATTCCTGCGCCATCGCCCTGAAGAGAACTGGTGTCAAGTCGGTTTGGGGCTTGGCCCTGGCCAGGGAAACATGAAAGAACTATCCAAGAAAGATCCGGAGATTGCCTCGCTAATTCGGAATGAAGAGAAACGACAGCGGGACAAGCTGGTCTTCATTGCTTCCGAGAACTATGTAAGCCGGGCAGTGCTTGAAGCGCAGGCCACTGTCCTGACCAACAAGTACGCCGAGGGTTATCCCGGGCATCGCTACTATGGTGGTTGTCAAGAGATCGACGAAGTGGAGGAGGCGGCCATTCTCAGAGCGAGGCAACTCTTCCAGGCTGAATACGCCAATGTCCAGCCCCATAGCGGGACCCAGGCCAATGCAGCCGGGTATCTGGCCCTGTTGAACCACGGGGACAAGGTGATGAGCATGAGGCTGGCTCATGGAGGCCATCTCAGCCATGGAAGCCCTGTGAGCTTCTCGGGCAAATGGTATGAGTTCATCCATTACGGGGTGAATAGAGAGACAGAGAGAATTGACTATGATGAAGTCGAACGGCTGGCCAAGGAGCACAGGCCAAAGCTGATAGTAGCTGGTGCCAGTTCCTACCCCAGAATCATCGATTTTGAAAGGTTTCATCATATTGCCAAGGGCGTGGGCGCCCAGCTTCTGGTCGACATGGCGCATATTGCCGGCATGGTCGCCGGAGGGGTGCACCCCTCCCCGGTGCCCTGGGCGCAGGTGGTTACCGCAACTACACACAAGACTCTGCGCGGACCACGAGGCGGTTTCATACTGGCAAAACAGGAGTGTGCGAAGGCATTGGATGGGGCTGTTTTCCCGGGCATACAGGGTGGCCCACTAATGCATGTCATTGCTGCAAAGGCAGTCTGTTTCCATGAAGCGATGCAGCCCGAATTTGCCAGTTATCAGCAGAAGGTAGTGGAAAACGCCCGGGCATTGGCGAGTGAGCTTGCTGCGGCAGGTTTTCGCCTGGTTACAGGGGGCACAGACAATCACCTTGTCCTGATCGACCTGCACGGGATGGGGATAACAGGGAAAGCAGCACAAGATGCTCTGGACAGCGTGGGCATATGCGCCAACAGGAACAGCATCCCCTTCGATCCTCTTCCGGCGCAGACCACCAGTGGGCTGAGGCTTGGTACACCAGCCGTTACCACCAGGGGTCTCGGTTCGGGGGAGATGAGGCGGATTGCCCAACTGATTGGCAGGGTGTTGGCCGACCTGGAGAACGACAAGGTGAAATCAGAGGTCTCTGGCGAAGTTGCCGAAATCTCGCGTCGGTTTCCCCTGCCTTAAGCTTGTGGGCCAGCGATTAGTTATGTTATAGTTTGGTTCGAGAAAGTTCCTGCTGGTACGGGAGGGAGCGGAAGTTGCGCGATTATGAATTGACGGTGGTATTCAGCCCTGAGATTGCAGAGGAAGACCTGCCCGGTGAGATTGAGAAGGTGAGCCAGCTAGTTGCCCAGAAGGGCGGTGTTGCTGGTGAGGCGAATAGATGGGGCAGGAAGAGGCTGGCCTATCCGCTAAAGAAACACAGGGAGGGTAACTACGTACTGACTCCCCTGAAGCTGGAACCTGATGTTGCACCAGAGCTGGAGAAGAACTTGCGCGGTTTCGAGCAGATACTGCGATACCTGCTGGTGAGGGTAGAGTAGACAGGGAAGGGGAGAAATGGCCAATCTGAACAAGGTGATGATTATTGGCAATGTGGGGACGGACCCGGAGATGCGCTACACTCCCAATGGAAACCCGGTGACAAGCTTTCGCATTGCGACCAGCAGATTCTTCAACAGTCCTGAAGGGGAGCGCAAACAAGAGACCGAGTGGTTCACCGTGGTTACGTGGAACAAGCTGGCGGAGAGCTGCAACCAGTACTTGAATAAAGGGAAGCGAGTCTATGTGGAGGGCAGGCTGCGAACGCGTGCCTGGGAAGGCCAGGATGGCCAGAAGCGGAGCCGCATCGAGATCGTGGCAGAGCGCGTTCTCTTTCTCGACAGGCAGACCAGCGCGCCGCCTCCAGAGGAGTCGAAGCTCGATAAGATTGAAGATGCGACAACGGAGGATGATCTCCCATTCTAGACTTTGAGAGGAAAGATGCCAGATAGAAGAGGAACATCAAGGACGCCGAGCAGGACAGGAAGGCCGGGTAAGCCGAAGTATATCCCCAGGCGAAGGGCCTGCGTTTTCTGTGCCGACAAGGGAAAGGACATAACCTACAAAGACCCGGGATCGTTGAGGCGCTATATCTCAGATCGATGCAAGATAGAGCCACGACGGAGGACTGGGAACTGTGCCAAGCATCAACGGGCTATGGCCCTGGCGATCAAGAGGGCTCGTCATCTGGCGTTACTGCCGTTTGTACCAGCACACATGCGGAGAGCAGGAGTTGCAACTCTGCGAGAGTCGCACCCTGTTTGATTGTGCCCCTTTCTACTCCATGTCGTGTGTGAACCATAGTTCTCGTCTTGGCGTGGGTGTGAGGCTTGGACAAGAGGCAAAAGGTTGGTGCTGTGGCTCGGAAGACGGAGCCTAGACGCAAGCGTTCCAGGTGGGAGGTGGAGAGGTGGCGGCGGAACATCGTCCTAGTAGTCATCTCCCTGACCATTGTTGNNGGCCCTGGGCATAGTTGGCTATGGCTACTACGTGACCCGAATCAAGCCCTGGCATCAGCCCATTGTCAGAGTGAATGATACTGTGTTTGATATGGACTACTTCGTGGGGATGCTGCGCCTATCGGGGGTGGGGCAGAATCCCTCTATAGGAGTGGAAACGGCCCAACAGACTGCCGTGACCATGATAAGCAANNGAGCTAATGAAGCAGGGTGCCGAGAAGCAGTTCGGCATTGCCGCCAGCGAAGAGTCCATCAACGGGGAGATACGGGGGGTTTTTGGCTCGGAGATAACCGACGAGGATTTTGAGCAGAAGTACCGTGTTGCGTTGAGAAACCTGGCCGGGATTGGGCTATCTGAAGAGGATTTCAGGCGGCTGTGGGGGGATAGCGTCGCAGAAGCAGCGGTGTTGCGCCGGGAACTATTGAGCCGTATTGGAAACGAGGAGTACCCCATGGATGGGCTGTTCCCCCATGTGCACGTCCAGGCTATACTCGTGACAGGGTCGGACAATGCCACCGCGGTGAAGGGGAGGTGGGGTGAGGGCATCAAGAAGCTGGTCGAAGCCTTCTCTGCTTCGCAATACTATCCGACCGAAGATGGAGTTGAGTGGGTGCCAAGGGGCATTGGAAGTTCCGCTTTCGATGATTATGCGTTCGGCGAGGGTGCCAAGGCAGAGAATCTGGGCCTGATCAGCGATCCAATCGAGGACGGCGAGGAATCGGGGAAGTTCTGGGTGATACAAGTGCTGGGCACTGCGGATAGACCTCTAGGTGAGGATCACAGAGCTGAGTTGACTGGTGAGGCATTGAACGAATGGCTTGACAATGAGAGGAAGCCCGAAGTCAATGAGGTGGTGAACTACCTCGAGGGTGGGGCTGGGTATGAAAGGATATACTGGGCTCTGGATAACATCTGAGGTGGGCAGGCGCTGAGATGGGAGCGAAGAAGAAACTGGTCATTGGGC